>JAEZXM010000520.1 GCA_023419875.1 Pseudomonadota bacterium
GTCTACGCCGCCGCGGGGTTCGAGGTAAGGCCCATCCCGGCGCGCGCGCTCTTCCCGTACCACGGGACCATCGGCTGCCTGGTCACCGTGCTCGCGCGATCGACCCGGGCTCCGACGGCGGCACGACGGTGAACCGCGACCGCTCGCGCTCCTCGGCCACCGCGGGATCCGGGGGCGGGCGCCGCTTGAGCCAGTACCCCATCTCGTCGGCCTCCCAGGCGTAGGGCCGGCCGTCGAGGAGCACGCGGCCCTCGGCCATCGCCGTCGTCGCCTCGAGAAGCGAGAGCCCGCGGAGGTCGCGCACCAGCGCCTCGAAGCGGCCCTGCCGCCGCGGGTCGAAGAAGGTGAACTCGTGCCGGCACGCGTACGCCATGTGGTAGTGGGCGGGGCGGATGAGGACGCCCGCCAGCCCGAGCCGGACGGCCATGCGCGCGACCATGGAGCCGGCCTCGCGGGCGAGCCCGAGCCCGGGCACGTCCTGCCCGGGCAGCCGCGGCCGGCGCTCGCTGAACGAGGCGCGCGGATTGCGCAGTGACAGCCAGTGAATGTAGAGCACCTCGGCCTCGCCCGGGCCACGCCCCGCGGGCAGCGGGACACGCCGCCGCTCGAGGATGATCTCCACGAGCAGGTGCTCCTCCGCCTCCGCCTCGCCGTAGAGGCGCATCCGCTCGCCCAGCCCGGCGGTGTCGAAGCCCACCCGGAAGTGCCGGTATCCGAGCCGCTCGAGCTGCTCGAAGATGCCATAGCTGAAGAGCGCGTGCTCGATGCCCGAGGCGGTGTAGTAGCCGAGCAGGAGCCGCTGCCGCCCGCCGGGTCGCACGCCGAGCGCCTCCTCCAGGTCCTCGGCGGTGAGCTCACCCGAGTCGGAGAGGTCGTCCGGAGAGAGCGAGCGCGAGACGAGCGCGAACCGTGCGGACAGCGGGTCGTAGCGCTCCGGGATCGGCTCGGTCGACCCGGCGGCGATCACCATCCCGGTCCCCGCGAGCGCGCGCCAGGCCAGGCGCGAGTACCCGCCGCCCGGCAGCCAGACGGTGGGCACGCCCTCGAGCTCCATCGCCGCCACGAGGTCTCGCTCGCGGGCGCCCGCGAGCGTGAGCCCGAGCCGGCCCATCCGGTCGCCGGCGAGCACGTCGCCGCCGGCGATGACGAAGGCGAGCTGCGGCCGGGGCATGCGGGCGAGGAGCGCCCCGAGCGCCTCGAGGTACGTCGCGTCGCCCGAGCCGTCGGCCAGCACCGTCTCGTCCACCCCGGGCAACGGACCCCAGCTCGAGCCGGAGAGGGAGCCGATCCAGACCGCCGGATCCGAGGCGAGGCAGGCGGCGACGCCGTCCGGCGGGTGGGCGTCGAGGTCGAGGACCGCGACACGGCCGGTGAACCCCTCCGCCCGGACCGTGGCCACGGCCACGGCGATGTCGTTCACCGGACAGAACCCGCCCATGACGCCCGGGGCCGCGTGGTGGAAGCCGCCGAGGAGGTTCAAGGCCGGCGCCCGGGTGCGAAGCGTCTCGCGGGCCGCGGCCACGGTGGCGCCGCAGGCGAGCCGCACGGAGACCATCAGCTCGTCGACCGGGATGTCGGACGGGTCCACGGCGAAGACGTGGGCGAGCCGATCCGGCCGGCCGAGCGACTCGAGCAGCTCCGGCGTGTGCACGCGCGCCAGGTCCTCGAACGAGACCCGCCGCGGGGTCCGGATCGCCGAGGCCGGGACGGCGCGCGTCTCGCGCAGCCACCAGATCGCGTAGTCCGCGCGTCGCGGCTCCATGCCCGCCGTGGACTCGAGGCCCGAGAGCGGCAGCCGGTAACGCGGGTCGTACCAGACGGTGACCTCGCGCCGGTGGAGCCAGGTCCGGGCCCGGTAGAGGAGGGCGCGGGGGCGCATCTCGCGTCAGGGGCCGGTGGGGGCCGCCGTGGCCCCGGTGTCCTTCCGCCCCCGGAGCGCCATCCACCAGCCGACGGCGGCCTCGAGCGCGATCCAGGCCACGGCGAACCAGGCGGCGCGCACCATCAGCTCGAGGTCGGCCGAGCAGCGCGCGAACGACTCGTCGTGCGTCTTGGCCATGGAGGCGTACCAGGGCATGGCACGCACCGTGTAGACGACGATGAACACCAGGTACGCCGATCGGAGCACCGCCATGACCTTGAGCATGGCGGCAGTGTACCAAGCGGCCGAAGCGCGCGCCTCGGTCCATGCGGCCCGGTGCCGCCGGGACGGACGCTACGCGGGGGAGGGCGCCGGGGATATGTTCTGGCCACGCCTGAGGCCTGATGCCTGAGGCCCGAGGTCTCGAGGAGGCACGATGGCGGGCGGCACGGAGCTCAGGGACGCGTGCGTGGAGGCGGCCCGCAGGGGTGGGAAGATCCTGGCGGAGAAGTTCGGGCAGCCGCGGACGATCGAGCGCAAGGGATCGATCGACCTCGTCACCGACGCCGACCGGGCCAGCGAGGCGGCGGTCGTCGGCTTCCTGCGCGAGCGGTTCCCCGCGGCGGCCATCCTCGCCGAGGAGTCGGGCGAGCACGCGGCCCGGTCGGGGTCGGAGCTCCGCTTCTACGTCGATCCGCTCGACGGCACGACCAACTACGCCCACGGCATCCCGCACTTCTCGGTCACGGTGGGCGTCGCGGACGCCGCCGGGCTCGCGGCCGGCGCGGTCCTCGATCCGCTCCGGGGCGAGCTCTACACCGCGGCCCGCGGGGCGGGCGCGTTCCTCGGCGACGAGCGCCTCCGCGTCTCCTCCCGCGCGCGCCTTCGCGACGCACTGCTCGTCACCGGGTTCGCCTACGACTCGCACGAGAACGCCGAGTACGCGCTCCGCGTCTTCGGCGCGTTCACGAGGACCTCGCTGTCCATCCGCAGGCTGGGGAGCGCGGCCATCGACCTCGCCTACGTGGCGGCGGGCCGCTTCGACGGGTTCTGGGAGGAGCGGCTTCACCCCTGGGACATCGCCGCCGGCATCCTGCTCGTCCGCGAGGCGGGCGGCGTGGTCACCGACCTCGTCGGCGAGGACGGGATGCTCGCAAGCGGGGACATCCTCGCCGCGGCGCCCGGGGTGTTCTCCTCGATGCTGGAGGTGCTGAAGAACCCGGCGTGAGGGATCGGACTACGGCGCGGCGGTGGTCTGGCTCGCGGGCTCCACCGGCGCGTCGGCCGCCGCCTCCGGCGGGGTTCGCCCCTCCGGCGGGGCGCGCGGCGGCGCGGCGCCCGCCGCGAAGTCGATCGCCAGGATCGACTCCGGGTCCACGTAGAACCCGTCCACCTTCACGCCCCAGTGCAGGTGCGGGCCGGTGACCCGGCCGGTCGCGCCGAGCGCACCCAGCACCTCGCCGCGCCGCAGCCGCTGGCCTTCCTTCACGTCCATCCGGCTGAGGTGGAAGTACGCCGTGAAGAGGCCGGCCCCGTGCCAGAGGACCACCGTGCCGCCGGACATGTACGCGTCGCGGACGAGCACCACCTCGCCGTCGTTGGCCGCGGCGATCGGCGTGCCGACGGGCCCCACGACGTCGAGGCCGTAGTGGACGCTGGACCGTTTGCCGTTGAACGTGCGCTGGTCCCCGAAGCGGCCCGAGGTGGGCGCCTGCAGCGGCCAGTCGAAGCGGTCCTCGAAGAGAGGCGGCACGAGCGGGCGCGCGAACGCCCGGGCGAAGGCCTTCCGGTCGGCCGCGATCCGCTTCCGGACCTTGGCCGGCGGCTGCACGTACTTGCCCGCGACCGAGAGGGTCCGGACCGAGAACCCGGGCTCGACCACCTCAAGCTCGGCCTCCGCGGTGGCGCCGGCGGACTGGACCGACACGCGGATCGTGCCCGGGGAGAGTTCGGTGGGGAGGGCCGCGAGGGCCCGCCACTCCTCGCCGTGGCGCCAGAAGTGGAGCGCGCGCCCCGCCGCCGTCCCGCGCGGCGCCGCCGGGACGCCGGTCACGCGGACGAGGACGGCGTCGCCGGGACGTGCCGCGGGCGGGGCGACCTCCACCACCGGTGGAGCGAGGAGCAGGGAGACGACGATCGGGACGAGCATGGCAGGACCGGAGGAAGGACGCCGCGCGGGGGGCCGCTATTCCGGGGAGAGGCCCAGCTCCTCCTCGAGGGACTTCACGATCCGGAAGTACTCGCTGCGGGTGTACTTCACGTTGAGGATGTGGAAGTCCACGCGGGCGAGCCCGACGCACCCGAAGCAGTAGGTGCACTCCGAGCAGGAGCGGCAGAGGACGAGGTAGTTCGACTTCGTGCAGTTCTCGGAGCGGACGCAGTACGCGCAGTCGTGCAGGGCCACGCAGTCGGTGCAGTGGGTGAGGTTGGAGGAGGCGCGGCAGCGCGCGCAGTGCGTGCACCGGTAGCACTCCTCGCACTCCTCGCAGAACATGCACGAGACGCAGCGCCGGCAGGAGCTGCTGGAGACCGAGCCCGGGTTCTCCTCGTTCCGAGCGAAGCCTCGGACGAGCTTGTCGAGCTCCGCCTCGAACACGCGCCTCGAGATGGTGAACGGAGGCGGGCGGCGATCCACGAAGGTCCCGGTGGCGGTGTCGACGAACATCGGCCCGCGGATCTCCCGGACGGCCGGCGCGGCCGCGGCGCGTCCGGGCACCACGACTCGCGGCGCGACATCGGGGGTCCTCTGGGCTGCCCGGGCGGGCGCCCGTCCGGCGGGGGTCACGATCCGGGGCGCCGGCGCGGGCTCCCGGGGAGGACGGCGAGCGGCCATACGGGGACATCCTGCCGTGAATTCGGGGCCAAGGGAAATCGGCCGTTTTCCGGGGCCAGCCCGGGCGATGCGGCCAGCACGGCCCGCACGAACCGCTTCGCGTCGGCCTCCTGGCCGCGCGCGAACGCCACGCCCGTCTGCCATGGCGGCCTGGGCGTGGTCCAGGCGACCGTGCCCACCACCTCGAGCGCCTGCGGGACGCCGGCGTACCGGATCTTCAGCGAGACGGACTCGCCCGGTCGGAGCGCGAGGCGGGCCACGATGCGGCACCCGCCCTCGCCGAGATCCTGGGTGTGGCCGGTCCACCGCCCCGCTCCGAACCTCACCTCCGCCGGGCAGCTGGCCGCCAGGCGCTGGGCGCGACGGCTCCTTGTCGGAAGGGCGGGCATGGCCTCCCTGCCATACCCGGCGGGACAAGGGCGGGCTCTGGACCTTCATGGGGCGGGGGATCTCCCCTCACGGGGATTCGATGACGATCGAGTCCGCCGGCACGATCTCCACCTCCGTCACCACGATCCGGAGCTTGCCTTCGCGAGACCGGTGCTCCTCGGCGAATGGGAAGAGCACCCCTTCGATCGGCCTGAGCCGCGCGTAGGTGACGACGCTCTCCCGCTTCTTCACCCGGCTGGCCGCGCGCAGGATCCGCCCGCTCGATGCGTCGAGCTCCACCGTGAGCACGGCCTCCCTGTGGAGCCGCAGCTCCACGAGCCGCACACGACGCCCTCCGCGGACCGCCTCTCCCCGGTCCACGAGCGCGGCGCGCTCGCGCGCCAGGACCGCGGGGAGGAAGGCGCGCGCCGCTTCCAGTCGGATCTGGTCCGCCCGGGCGAGCCCGGTCACCTCGGCGCCGTCCCGGAACGCGCGGCCACCGTCGAGCACCAGCGTCTCCCGGTCGTACCAGCCCAGCGAGACCGTGGAGCGGAACCCGTCGGGCGGCCGGAGGACCCGCTCGAGCTCGAACCGAGCGCCGGGCGTGGTGGCACCGCCGTCCACGAACCCGCGGACCCGGACCCCGCCGACCCCGAG
>JAEZXM010000353.1 GCA_023419875.1 Pseudomonadota bacterium
GGGTTGATCCGGTTCTCGATGCCGTCGAGGCCCGCCATGAGCATGGCCGCGAACGCGATGTAGCCGTTGCAGGACGGATCCGGCGAACGGAACTCGATGCGCTTCGCCTTGGGGGAGGGCGAGTACATCGGGATGCGGATGGAGGCGGAGCGGTTCCGGGCCGAGTAGGCGAGGTTGATCGGCGCCTCGAAGCCGGGCACGAGCCGCTTGTAGCTGTTGGTGGACGGGCAGCAGAACGCGGCGAGCGCCGGGCCGTGCTTCAGGACGCCGCCGATGTACCACATGGCGAGGTCCGACAGGCCGGCGTAGCCCTCGCCGTGGAAGAGGGGCTTGCCGCTCTTCCAGATCGACTGGTGCACGTGCATGCCCGAGCCGTTGTCGCCGTAGAGCGGCTTGGGCATGAAGGTCACAGTCTTGCCGTGGCGCCGGGCGACGTTCTTGAGGATGTACTTGAACCACTGGAGCTGATCGCCCGCCTTCACCAGCGACTCGAAGCGGACGTCGATCTCCGCCTGGCCGGCGGTCGCGACCTCGTGGTGCTGCCGCTCGACGTGGATGCCGACGGACTCGAGCACACGGCACATCTCGGTGCGGAGGTCCTGCTGGCTGTCGGTCGGCGCGACCGGGAAGTAGCCTTCCTTGTAGCGGGGCTTGTAGCCGAGGTTCCCGCCCGGCTCCTCGCGGCCCGTGTTCCACTGACCCTCGACGGAGTCGACCTTGTAGAACCCGTGGTTCACGCCGGAGTCGTAGCGGACCTCATCGAAGATGAAGAACTCGGGCTCCGGGCCGAAGTAGGCGGCGTCGCCGATGCCGGTCGACTTCAGATACTTCTCGGCCTTGATGGCGATGTTGCGCGGGTCGCGGGAGTACGGCTCCTTCGTGATCGGGTCGACGATGTTGCAGATGATCGAGAGGGTGGGCTCCGCCATGAAGGGGTCGATCACGGCGGTGGCCGGATCCGGCATGACGAGCATGTCGGAGGCGTGGATCGCCTGCCAGCCGCGGATCGACGAGCCGTCGAAGCCGAGGCCGGCCTCGAAGACGTCCTCGGAGAGCTCGTACAGGGGGATCGAGAAGTGCTGCCAGATGCCGACGAAGTCCATGAACTTCAGGTCGACGTAGGTGGCCTTCTTCTCCTTGGCCAGGTCGACGACCTGCTTCGGGGTGAGGTTCGCCATCGCGGTTTTTCTCCGAGGTTGCGGGTTGCTAGCGGGTGCACGGGGTAGCACGCTGCGTGCCACGGGTGCGAGCGTTCAAAATGGGCGGTGACGGCGCTTCATTGGACGCTCCCCGGGCGGGCTGTCGCAGGACCGCTGCCCGAGTTCCGTGCAGCGGATGCCCGCGGGCGAGGCACGCCTACCCGGACGACCGCGGCTTCATACCGAGCACGCGCATGCGCTCGCGGAGCGTGTTTCGGTTCATGCCCAGCAGCTCCGCCGCGCGGAGCTGGTTCCCCTTGGTGCGCGCGAGCGCGGCAGTGATGAGCGGGCCCTCCACCGCCGAGAGCACGGCCTGGTAGCGGCCGCCCTCGGGTGCAGGGCCGTCGAGCATCGAGTCCACGAGCCCGGAGATGCCCCGCTCGGCACCCGCGCTGGTCGGGAGCAGCCCGGCGAGCTCCTTCGAGCCCAGCCGGGGCCCGGCGAGCTTGAGCAGCGCTCGCTGGATCACGTTCTGGAGCTCGCGCACGTTCCCGGGCCAGCCGTGGGCGAGGAGGAGCGGCTCGGCGTCGCGACCGAGGGTCACGGGCCGGCCGCGGAGCTGCTCGCCGTACTTCGCGACGTAGTGGCGGGCGAGGAGGATGACGTCGCCCTCGCGCTCGCGCAGCGGCGGGAGCCGCATCGGGACCACCGCGAGCCGGTAGTAGAGGTCGCGCCGGAAGCGCCCCTCCTCGACGGAGCGGGCGAGGTCGGCGTTGGTCGCGGCCACGATCCGCACGTCCACCGGCAGCGGCCGGGAGCCGCCCACCCGGTCCACCTCACGCTCCTGGAGCACTCGGAGGAGCTTCGCCTGCAGCTCGATCGGCATCTCGCCGATCTCGTCGAGGAACAAGGTCCCGCCGCTCGCGAGCTCGAACTTGCCCGGCCGCCGCTCGATCGCGCCGGTGAACGAGCCCTTCTCGTGACCGTAGAGCTCGCTCTCGATGAGGTCCTTGGGGATCGCCGCCATGTTCACGGTGATGAACGGTCCCCGGCTCCGGGCCGAGTTGCCGTGGATCGCACGCGCGACGAGCTCCTTGCCCGTGCCCGACTCGCCCATGAGCAGGACGGTCATCTCCGTCCGCGCCACCCGGCCGATCTCCTTGTAGACCTCGACCATCGCCGTCGAGCGGCCGATGATCGCCTCGAGCAAGGACGGTTCCCGCCCCTGCGCGTCGGCGGTCCGCTCCGCCGCGGGAGGCTCGGCCTCGAGCGCCGGCTCGGCGGACTCCGGGGGCGCGACGGCGAGGTCGCGCACGATCCGCTCGACGCGGGAGAGGTCGAAGGGTTTCCCGAGGTAGTCCGCCGCGCCGCGCTTCATCGCCTCCACGGCGGAGCGCATCGTGTCCTCGGCGGTCATCACCACCACGAACGGCGAGTCGGCACGCCCGCCGATCTCGCCGAGCAGCTTGAAGCCGTCGTCGCCGGGGAGGCGGACGTCGAGCAGGACGAGGCCGATGCCGTTCTTGCCGCTGCCCTGGGCGCGGAGCTTCTCGCGCGCCTCCTCGGCGCTGCCGGCCTCGTCGAACGGGGCGCCGGCGCGCTCGCAGGTGCGGGCGAGGACGAAGCGGACGGAGGGTTCGTCGTCGACGATGAGGACCTTGCGCAAAGTTGACTCCCTCGGGCTCTCCTAAAGGGGAACGTAGATGCTCGCCTCGGCGCCGCCGCCGGGCCGGTTCTTCACCTCCATGCGCCCGCCGTGGGCCTCGATGATCCGGCGGGAGATGGCGAGCCCGAGCCCGGTGCCGTGGGGCTTCGAGGTCGCGAACGGCGTGAAGAGGCGGTTGTGCATGCTCTCCGGGATCCCCGGACCGTTGTCGAGGACGGCGATGCGCGCGAGGGGCCGGGTGCGGCCGCTCGCCGAGCGGAGCCGGAGGCTGGCGACGCCGGTCTCGAACTGGACGGTCGGCTTCGGGACGTCCGCCGCCGCCTCGATCGCGTTCCGCACCAGGTTCAGGATCACCTGCGTGAGCTTCTCCACGTCGCCCTGGACCGGAGGCAGCGAGGGATCGTAGCGCTCGACGAACGAGATCCGCTCCGCGCCCGGCAGCCCGCGGGCGAGGACCAGCACGTCGCCGAGCACGTCGTGGAGGTCCACGGCGGTCGTCTGGAGCGCGGCGGGGCGCGCGAGGTCGAGGAGCTCGCGGACGAGGCCGTCCACGCGCTTCGCCTCGCGGGCGATGACCTGCGCGTACTCGCGCGCGGTGCCCTCGGCCTCGCGCGCGAGGAGCTCGGCCGAGCCCTGGAGGCCGGCGAGCGGGTTCTTGATCTCGTGGGCGAGCCCTGCGGCGAGGGCCTCGAAGTCGAGCGCCTGCTCGGCGGAGCGCGGCCTGCGGACGACGAGCACCGCGCCGACGCAGTTGGCCCCGTCGAGGAGGGGCGTCGCCTCGACCGGAAGCAGCGCGCCGTCGGCGGGGCCGGGCAGGTCGACGGACTGGCTCTCCTGCGTGGCCCGGGCGCGGTCCGCCACCGCGGCGAGCGGCGTCCCGCCGGGCAGCGCCCGGACCGGGAGGTCGACCGCCCGCTCCCGGGAGCGCCCGAAGAGCTCCTCGGCGGCCGGGTTCAGGTGCACCACCCCGCCGTCGGCGCCGACCACGAGCACGGCGTCGGCGAGCGAGTCCACCGTCGCGCGAGCGATGGCGGCCGGCAGCGGGGCCGCCTTGCCGGGGCGGGTCACGCGGGTGCTCGCTTTCTACAGCGCCTCTTCGCCGCGCTCGCCGGTGCGGATCCGGATGACCTCTTCCACCGGGACCACGAAGATCTTCCCGTCCCCGATCCGGCCGGTCTTGGCGGCGCGCTCGATCACCTCGACCACCCGGCCCACCATGGCATCGGCGACGACCACCTCGATCTTCACCTTGGGGAGGAAGTCCACGACGTACTCCGCGCCGCGGTAGAGCTC
>JAEZXM010000592.1 GCA_023419875.1 Pseudomonadota bacterium
CGCGGGGGAGGAGCGCGCCGGCGGCGAGGAGCGCGCCCGCGACGAGCTCCGCGCGAGCCACCGCCGGATCGCTCGCGCGCAGGCCGGTGACGAGGAGCCAGCCCGCGGGGCCGAGGATGAGGAAGCGGACCGCGGGCGTCTCGAGGGCGGCAAGCGTGAGCACGCAGACGAGGAGCCCGAGCGCGATGTCGTGCAGGATGGCGCCGGCGTCCTGATAGCCGGCGAGGAGGGGGGCGAGGATGAGCCCCATGCCGATCGCGAAGGTTGCCCAGCGCACGTACATCCGGCTACCCCCGCCGGAAACGTAGCAGCGGCAGCACGAGGTTCAAAGGGGGAAGGGGACGCCAGGCCGCGCCCGTTGGGGTCGGTGGGAAGAACTCGGGGCACGGCGCGGGTCCCGAGCAACCCCGGCGATCGCAATACTGGCGGCGTCAGGACGGGGGGATAGGATTCCCGGCCGGGATTCCCCATGACCTACGCCGATGAACGTGTGGCCGCCGAGATGGGACGGGTAATGCTCGCCCTCTACCGGGCCGGGATGCAGGTCCGGGTATGGCCGGAGCCGCTCAAGGGTCGCGCCAGCGCCCGGATCGTTGCCGGCCCCTCGGTACGGCGGCGGGCGAACCACCCCCGGTCGGTGACGGGCGCGGGCGACTCGCCCCTCCAGGCGATCTACGCGGCCGTCGAGCGGCTCAACGAACGGTCGGGGGCGATCGTGGTCCGGCTGGACTAGACCCGGACAAGGTTGGGCGCCACGCGGGGACGATCTCGATCACCCGAACAGCTCATCGAGCTTCCGCTCGATGTCCTCCTCCACCTTCCGGCGCATCGAGCCCGGGACGAACATCGGGAACCTGAGCTCGACGTTGACCTGCCCGTCCGAGACGGAGTAGCTGCCGGAGGCGCCCATCTTCGCCACCGAGCCGCGTCTCGCGGCGGGTTCCTTCCGGTAGTCGAGGGAGTGCCGCCGGGCGATGCTCTCCATGGCGGCATCGACCTTGGCGTAGATCTCTTCGTCGGACTTTCCGGGGTACTTCTTGCGGATCACGGCCATCAGGGTTCCTGGTCTTTCACGTAGAGAGTTGGGTCGTCGACCCCCGCCTCGGCAAATCCCTTCCTGCGGAGCTGGCAGGCGTCGCACGCGCCGCACGCCCGCCCGCCGACCGGATCGTAGCAGGAGAGGGTGAGCCGGTAGGGGACGCCGAGACGGATCCCGAGACGGATGATGCCGGCCTTGGTGAGCCGGAGCAGGGGGGCGTGGATCCGGAGCGGCCGGCCGAGGACGCCCGCCTTGGTCGCGACGCGCGCGAGCTTCTCGAAGGCCCGGAGGAACTCGGGGCGGCAGTCGGGGTAGCCGGAGTAGTCGATCGCGTTCACGCCGAGGTACACGTCTTCTGCGCCGAGCGTCTCGGCGTGCGCGAGCGCGAGCGCGAGGAGGACCGTGTTCCGGGCGGGGACGTAGGTCACCGGGATGTCCCGCGCCATCCGCGCGGCGTTCCGGCGCTTCGGGACGGCGATCGCGGCGTCGGTCAGGGCCGAGCCGCCGAAGGCGGAGAGATCGACCTTGACGATCCGGTGATCCGCCGCCCCGAGTGCCCGGGCGATCCGCCGGGCGCGCGCGAGCTCGCCCTTGTGGCGCTGGCCGTAGTCCACGGAGAGTGCATACGTCTCGAGCCCGTCCGCCCGCGCCGCCGCGAGGCAGGTGCTCGAGTCGAGCCCGCCGGAGAGGAGGACCACCGCGCGGCGGGTGGGACGGGAGCGAGAGGACTTCCGAGGGCGACGCATGACGTGCTTGTACCACCGCCGCCGCGCGCGCGCGCTGACACCGTGACACCGAACCCAGAGGTCCGCGAAACGGACGGCGGCCGTGAGGCGGACTGGGGCGGGAACGAGGGGTCGGGACGTGGAGATGGGGGCCGGTGAGCATCAAGACCGGGGTCTGCAGAGCGCACTGCGAGCCGCGCGGTTGCGCGCTGAGAGCGAACAATTGGTTCGCCGCGCGCTCGGGGTGAGCTTCGCCCTTCGAGCGTGCGGCTCGCGAAGAAGACTCGACCTGTGGGGGGGGACGACGTCAGCCGCCCGCGCAGGCGACCCCGAACCTCACGCGCATGAGGTAGGTGCCGCGAGGGAAGAGAACCTTCCGGTTGCCCTTGCAGAACTTCTCCCACGCGTCGCGATAGTCATCGAGGAACGTCGCCAGCTTCTCGAGCAGCTTGATCCTCTTCCCCGTGTCCCGGGCGGCGACCCGAGGGTCGAGCACGCGGCGGGGTTCGCAGGTGGTGGGCCGCTCGGTGTGCTTCTGCTTCCTGACGCCGCGGGCGCCCAGCGCCCGCACCCCCTTGGCCTCACGCTCGGCGGCCGCCGCCCGCTCGAGCTCCTCCACGCGAGCGATGACCTTCGCCCGGAACGCCTCGACCGACCCGAAGCCCGGCGGGACCGAGAACACCAGCCGCTCCTTGTCCGGCATCGAAGTGCTGAAGTAGTGGCCCGGCCGCGGGACCCACTCTCCGTGCCCGCCGATGGACCACGGATCGGACCAGACGCCGGGCCACTGCCGGCCGTGCTCGACGAGGCCGGCGCTCGCCGGGTTTGCGAGCGTGTAGGCGATCTTCTCGAGGACGTCCTCGGGGGTGGCGAGGAGGACGGCGCTGTAGCTCGAGGGAGCCCACAGGTTCTCCCAGCGACCGTAGAGGGAGTTGAGGGCCTTGGCGATGATGCCATCGAGGACGCGGATGAACTCGGGGAGGTTCCCGCGGAGGTCGGTAACGACGAGGTGGAAATGGTTGCTCATGAAACACGCCGCGTGGATGCGGACGTGGTAGCGCTTGGCGGCGACGGCGAGGACGTACTTGAGGATGAGGTTCGTGAGGGGGGAGGGCCTGAGCAGGTACTCACGCTGGGTGCAGCGGCGCGAGATGAGATAGCAGGCGCGACGGACGATGCGTCGGGGCGAGGTCATGGGCGGCGCCAAGGCAGGAGGCGTGCCAGCGCCAGGGCCGCGATCCCTCAGCGTTCACCCTTCCACCGATGGTCCGCGCCGCGGCCGCCCGTCCGCGAAACGGACACCTGGGGCGGGGTCAAGGGGCGCTGCCCGTCACGAGATACTGCGACGTGCACGGGAGCTGGCACACGCCGCACGGGCCTGTGCCGCCGTCGAACGTCGCGGTGAGCGGCCCCGCGAAGGTCAGCGGCGCCCCGTCGCCGCCGGCGAGGTCGCCCTCGATCGCCACCGTCGTCGTCGGCAGGCAGCTCGCGGCACACGGGCCGAGGACGGCGCCGCCCGGGAGGCTCGCCTCGGCGCGGACGTGGTTCCCCTCGCGCGTGCCGCGCAGCACCGCGGCGTGCGGGCCGGCGGGGCAGAAGGCGAACGTCTCCGCGTCCTCGTCCCAGCGGAGCTCCGCGTCGAACGCGGGGAGCGGGTCGGGCACCTCCCAGCCGCCCTCGGGTGGCGCCACGCAGCCGGTCCCGGCGCGGTCCAGAACGCCCTCGATCCGCAGCTCGGCGAAGAGCTCCCCGGGGCAGCTCTCGCCTGCCGGGCGCGCGCAGGCCGCGAGTGCTCCGGCGATCGCGAGCAGCGCGTGTGCGGCGGCGGGACGAGGCGGGCGCACCGGTGCAACCTATCGCAGCGCGGCGAGCCGCAGATCGAGGAAGCGATCGGAGAGCGCGAACCGGGCGAGGTCGGCGAAGTCGGGCACCCGCAGCGACTGCGTCGCCTCGGCCGGCGCCGTCCCGGAGGGCGCGTCCACCGCCGCAAGCGCCCGGAGCGCGTCGCCGGGGTCGCCCGTGTACAGCAAGGCGAAGCGGTTCGCGGTTCGGCGGAGCGCCTCCGTGAACGGACCGGGCTCGAAGCGGGTGAGCTCTCGGGCCGACTCGTGCGCGAGCAGGCGCGCCTTCTCGAGCACGCCGGCGGGCACGGTGCGCGAGAGGGCCGCGAGGTAGGAGCCGGCGCGCTCCGCGGGGAGGCCGAGCGACGGCGCGGTCCCGCCCGCGAAGCGGCAGGCGAGCTCGAGCAGGATGCCGACATCGCGCGGGGCGAACTTGCCGGCGAGCGCCCAGCCGTTGTGGAGGAGGTCGAGGCTCCGCGCCGAGAGGAACTGGAGCAGCGGCTCCGGCATCGTCGCGATCCCGGCGGAGAAGATCATCGCCGGCGGCTGGGTGTTCTCGATCGCCACCTCGGTCCCGGGGCGCTGCGTCAGGAACGCGGCGTGCGGGCGGCACCCGAGCGCGCGGGCCGCGGCCTCCAGGGCGCCGCGGAGGGCGGGCG
>JAEZXM010000042.1 GCA_023419875.1 Pseudomonadota bacterium
GACCAGGGGAAGGTGCCAGGGGGGCGCGCACGGTTTTCGGGCGTGTTTCTGGGCGCCTGCGCGTTGGACATCGCGCGCCTCCCCTGGTAAGGATCACGCCGCCGGTGGGTTGCGCACATTGACGCGCAGCCCGCCGTCGACGCCCTCCATGCTTCGACATCTCCTTCCAGCCGTGGCGCTCCTCGGCCTTCCGGCGCTGGCGGCGGCCGCGGAGGACGCCGCGGCCTGCCTCGAGTGCCACGGCGACTCCTCGATGACCGCCGACCTCCCGGCCGGCGGCTCGCTCCCACTCTTCGTGGACGGGGCCGAGTTCCAGAAGTCGGTCCACGGCGAGCAGGGCCTCTCGTGCACCGACTGCCACGAGGGCATGACCCCGGACCACGCCACCGGAGAGCTGCCGGTGAGGACGCGCCACGACCTGGCGCGCAAGAACTCGGCGGCCTGCGCGAACTGCCACGACGGCATCGCGGAGGCCTTCGCGAAGAGCGTGCACGGCCGTGCGCCCGTGAACCCGGACCTGCCGGTGTGCAGCGAGTGCCACGACATTCACCGGACCGTCGACACGGCCGAGAGCCGCTTCGCGCTCCAGACTCCGCTCCTCTGCGGGACCTGCCACACCGACGAGAAGCGGATGGCCAAGTACGGCATCTCCACCAATGTGGTCGACACGTACCTGGCCGACTTCCACGGCATGGCGACGACGTTCCAGCGCGGCGACGAGCGGAAGGACCGCGGCCGGCTCGCCGCCGCCTGCACCGACTGCCACGGCGTCCACGACATCCAGAAGACCGACGAGCCGGGGTCCCGGGTGATGGCCGCGAACCTCCAGCGGACCTGCCAGAAGTGCCACGAGGGCGCACCGCCGATGTTCCCGCAGGCCTGGCTCTCGCACTGGGAGCCCTCGCCGCGGAAGGCGCCGGCCGTCTGGGCGGTGCTGCAGTTCTACCGGATCATGATCCCGTTCATGATGGGCGGCCTCCTCCTGCAGATCGGCCTGCACGTCTGGCGGTTCTCGAGGAAGAAGAAGCCATGAGCGGCGAACCCCAGATCGTCCGGTTCAGCCGCGCGCAGCGGATCGAGCACGTGCTGGTCATGGTGCTGTTCCTCGTCCTGTGCGTGACCGGGTTCCCGCAGAAGTTCTTCACGCACGGGTGGGCGCAGGCGCTCGTCCACGGGCTCGGCGGCATCCACCGGACCCGGCTCATCCACCACCTCGCCGGCTACGTGCTCGCGTTCGTGACCGTGATCCACTTCGCCTCGGCGCTGCGGGTCATGCTCGACCGGTCCCGTCCCTTCTCCATGATGCCGACGAGAAAGGACTTCGAGGACGTCTTCCGCCAGCTCCGGCACTACCTCGGGACGGATCGGCAGCCGCTCTTCGACCGGTACTCCTACAAGGAGAAGTTCGAGTACTGGGGCCTGGTCATGGGCAACGTCATCATGATCAGCACCGGCTTCGTGCTCGCGTTCCCGCTCACGGTGACCGCGATCCTGCCCGGCGTGCTCATCCCCGCCGCCAAGATGGCCCACTCGAACGAGGGGCTGATGGCGCTCCTGGTGATCACCTTCTGGCACATGTTCAACGTGCACCTGAACCCGGAGGCGTTCCCGGTCGACAAGGTGATCTTCACCGGGAAGATGTCGCGCGAGCGGTACGAGCACGAGCATCCCCTGGAGCTCGCCCGCCTCGAGGGCCGGCCGCCGCCCGCGGAGGTGCGCGAGGCCGCGGAAGGCTCGGGCTCGGGGTCGAGGGGGGAGGGCTAGGCCATGGCCGAGAGATTCCACGGCGGAAGCGCCGCCCCGGCCGGCTACTACCTCAACGCCTCGCGCTGGGCGATCGAGCCCCTCGCGCGCGACGGAGATCGCCTGCCCCCAGGACCCGGAGAGTGGCGGCGCCTCCCGATGGTCGTCGCGCTCCTGCTCGTGCCGATCCTGGGGGTGACGTTCCTCATGTTCATGCCCGTGGCCGGCTTCCTCGTGCTCGGCCAGCACCTCTGGAAGAAGGCGAGGGCGCCGTTCGTGCGCACGAAGAGACGGGCGAAGGCACCCGCAGCGCCGAACGAAGAGGCTCGGAGCAGGGGACTCGAGCAGGAGCCCTGAGGGCCTCGCCGGTCAGGCGATGAGCCGGTCGTCGATCTCGACGGGCTTCCCGTCGGTCGGCCAGTCGATCTCGATCGCCAGGGCGTGCAGCTCGTTCCGCAGCTTCTCCTTGGCCCGGATCTCGAGCTGGCGGGCGCGCTCGCGCGAGAAGCCGAAGTGCTCGCCCAGCTCCTTGAGCGTGAGGGGACGCTCGGCCATCACGCGCTGCTCGATGATGTACCGCTCCCGGGCGTCGAGCCGTGCCAGCGCCTGGACCACGCGGCCCGACACCATCCGGTGCTCCTGCGCGCCGGAGAGCTCGTCGTCCTGCGACGGCCCGCCGGAGGGCACGAAGTCGACGTGACTGTGCGCGCCGTCCTCGCCCATGGGCGCGTCGAGGGAGAGATCGCGGCCGTCCATCCGCTGCTCCATCTCCTGCACCTCGCCCGCCTTCACGCGGAGCTTCTTCGCGACCTTGACGGCGTCGTGGCTGTCCGAGTCGGCGCCGTGCTCGACGGAGGATCGGTCCATCTCGCGCTTGGTCCGCGCCAGTGAGAAGAAGAGCTTCCGCTGCGCCTGCGTGGTTCCGAGCTTCACGAGCGACCAGGACTTGAGGATGAAGTTCTGGATGTAGGCGCGGATCCACCAGACCGCGTACGAGATGAGCCGGATTCCCTTGTCGGGGTCGAACTTCTGCACCGCCTTCATGAGGCCGATGTTGCCTTCCTGGATGAGGTCGGCCATCCGGAAGCCGTAGGAGCGGTACTCGTACGAGACCTTCACCACGAACCGGAGGTTGGCCGTGACGAGGCGGTGGGCGGCGCGTGTGTCACCCTGATCGCGGAACCTTCGGGCCAGCTCCTGCTCCTCGACCACCGAGAGCAGCGGGAACCGATTGATCTCGGAAAGATAGACGTCGAGAGAGCTGCCCGTGGTGCCGCCGAACGTAGACCGCTTCATTACATCCTCCGGTAGGAACCGAAGGCTACCAGGAAGCAACGGGTATGCCGAGGTACTCCCAGACGGGGATGCCCCTGATTACGCCTGGTTGGCTGAGGAGCGGCGGCCGGGTCGACTCGTCTAAGCCTGTAAGACTTCCAGTGATCCCCGGAAGGCGCCGTTTCCCGGCGGTTTCAGCCCGGTAAGAGTTACGGCCGATTCGAAGCGTACCCCACTTGCGGACGGCCGGCCGTCTCCCCAAGGTGTAGCGTCGACGGCGTGGGGCCCCGAGCGATGAAGCCAACCAAGGAACCTTCAGACGCCAAGCCGGCGTCCTCGCAGGACGATCGCGGGGATTACCTCGGCTTCGTCGCTCACGAAGTCCGGAACCCGCTCTCGACCGCGCTCTGGTCGGCCGAGCTCCTCGCCCGCATGCCGGCGGAGGAGCGCGCCGGACCGCGGGGAGAGAAGCTGACCACGATGTGCCTGCGCTCGCTCGGGCGCGTGCGGCAGCTCGTCGAGGATCACTTCCTCTCGGAGCGGCTCGACGCCCGCGGGATCGCCATGCGGACCGAACCGATCCCGCTGCGGGACCTGATCGCGGAGGTGGCGGGGCGTCGCGGGCTCGACCTCGTGGATCCCGTGGTGGACGTGACCGCCGAGGTCGTCGTCACCGCGGACCGATCCCTGCTCGATCGGGCGGTGGAGGCCCTGCTGGCGGCCGCGGGTCGCGAGGGCGCCGCAGCGCGGGTCACCGCGCGCGAGGCGGCGGGCGGGATCGAGATCCGGTTCGAGGGCGCGCCGCAGGCGGCCTCCTCGCTCCAGGATCCGAGGAAGGGCGTGCAGGGGGATCCGAGGGGGCGGTCGCTGGCGCTGCCGATGGCGCGCCGGATCGCCGCCGCGCTCGGCGGGACGCTGGCGGTGGACGGCGGGGCGCTGGTGCTCTCGCTTCCCGCCGAGGCGGAGGAGTACGTCGCAGCGCAAGGCCCCGGCGTCCATCCGTAGCCGCCGCGTCCGAGCGCCTCCACGGTGCGAAAGTCCTCGGGATGTCCGGGGTTTCGCCTTGACAGCCCGCCCTTCACCGGGTAGAAGCTCGCCCCTTCCAACGGCACGTCCTCCGCGGCCGGCACGACGCGCGGCGGACCAATGCGAGGACCACGATGACCACCGGACTGCTGGCGAAGAAGGTTGGGATGACGCAGATCTTCACGGCCGAGGGCGACTGCGTCCCCGTGACCGTGCTCGAGGCGGGGCCGTGCACGGTCGTGCGGCGCAAGACGGCCGAGAAGGACGGCTACGACGCGGTCGTCCTCGGGTTCGGAGCAATCGACGAGAAGCACGCGAAGCGCCTCACCCGGGCCGAGGTCGGCGTCTTCAAGAAGGCGGGCACCGGCATCTTCCGCCACCTCAAGGAGGTGCGCGTGAAGGATGCGAAGCTCCTCGGCGAGCTGAAGGCGGGTGACGTCGTCACGGTGGACAAGGTCTTCACGGTCAGCCAGCGGATCGACGTCTCCGGTGTCACCAAGGGCCGCGGCTTCGCCGGCGTCTTCAAGAAGTGGGGGATGAAGGGCGCCGCACGCGACAGCTCCACCTCCCACGAGCACCACCGGCACGTCGGCGCCGTCGGACAGCGCAAGACGCCGGGCAAGGTGTGGAAGGGCAAGCACCTCCCCGGCCAGTACGGGCACGACAACGTCACCGTCCAGAACCTCACGGTGATGGGTGTCGAGCCCGACAAGAACCTCCTGCTCGTCTCGGGCGCAATCCCGGGCCACGCGGACGGCCTGGTGTTCGTGAACACCGCCGTGAAGGGCCAGCCGAGGCAGGTCCAGGTGGTCGAGACGGACAAGAAGAAGAAGAAGTAGAAGTAAGGCCGCGGCCGCAGCCGGGGCCCTCGCCCCGGCTACGGCTCCGCAGCGCTCGCCTCGCCCTTCTTCCGGTCGCGCTCCAGCTTGTAGCGCGTGGTCTGGTCGAGAAACTTCTTCCGCAGGCGGATCGACTTCGGCGTCACCTCGACGAGCTCGTCCTCGGCGATCCACTCGAGCGCCATCTCCAGGCTCATCTCCCGCGGCGGCGTGAGGATCACGTTCTCGTCGCGGCCTGCGGCCCGGATGTTGGTGAGCTTCTTCTCCTTGCAGATGTTGAAGTCGAGGTCGTTCTCGTGGCTGTGCTCGCCGACGATCATCCCGGCGTACACCTGATCGCCCGGCTTCACGAAGAGCGCGCCGCGCTCCTGGCCGTAGAAGCAGGCGTAGGCCACCACCGGACCCACCCGATCCGCGACGATCGCGCCGGTCTTCCGCTTCTCGATCCGTCCCTGCCACGGCTCGTAGCCGTCGAACTGCGAGGACATGATCCCCTCGCCGCGGGTGAGGGTGAGGAACTCGCCGCGGAAGCCGATGAGGCCGCGGGCCGGCACCCGGAACTGGAGGCGGGTGCGGCGTGAGCCGATGGGCTGCATGTCCACCATCCGCCCGCGGCGCTGCCCCATGCTCTGGGTGACGCCGCCCACCCCGTCCTCGGGGAGATCGCAGACGAGCAGCTCCATGGGCTCGTGGATCTCCCCCGCGATCCGCCGCAGCACGGGCTCGGGGTTCGAGACGGTCACCTCGTACCCCTCCCGCCGCATGTTCTCGACGATCACCGCGAGCTGGAGTTCGCCGCGGCCGACCACCTTGAAGGCGTCGGGGGCGTCGGTGTCCTCCACGCGGATCGAGACGTTCCGGTAGGCCTCGCGGTAGAGGCGCTCGCGGATGTTGCGGCTCGTGACGTACTTCCCCTCCTTGCCGGCGAAGGGCCCGTCGTTGACCTTGAAGATCATCGACATGGTGGGCTCCTCCACGCTGATTCGGGGGAGGGCCTCCGGCGACTCCGGGTCGGCGATCGTGTCGCCGATCCCGATCTCCTCGGCGCCGGCGACGCAGACGATCTCGCCGGGGCCGGCGTCGTCCACCTCGACGCGCTTCAGGCCATCGTAGACGTAGAGCCGGACCACCTTGGCGGGGACGACCCGGTTCTCCTCCCGCATGACCGCGATGGGCGCGCCCTCGCGAAGCAGGCCGCTCGTCACCCGCCCGATCGCGAGGCGGCCGACGTAGTCGTCGTAGTCGAGGTTGTCGACGAGCATCTGCAGGGTCTCGCGCTCGCCGGCAGGCGGGGGCGGGACGTGCGTGAGGATCGCGTCGAACAGCGGCTTCAGCGAGTCCGCCTCGAAGGCGCCCTGCACGGTGTGGCCGGCGCGGCCCTGCCGGGCGATCGCGTAGATGACGGGGAAGTCGATCTGGCGCTCGTTCGCGCCCAGGTCGATGTAGAGCGAGTAGACG
>JAEZXM010000089.1 GCA_023419875.1 Pseudomonadota bacterium
GGTACAAGCTCCGGACCTTCGTCGTCTCCGCGGTGCTGGCGGCGCTCGGCGGCGCCTTCCTCACCCACTACAACGCGGGCATCGGGCCGGGCGAGGCCGGCGTGATGAAGTCCGTGCGCTACGTGGCGATCGTGGCGGTCGGCGGGATGGGCAGCCTCTGGGGCACGGTGATCACGAGCGCGGTGCTCACGTTCCTGTCCCTCCGCGGCTGGTTCGGGACCTTCGACGACGCGGTCTTCGGCGCCGTGCTCATCCTCGTGATGCTCTTCTCGCCGGAGGGCATCCTCCGGCTCGACCTGCGCGCCGCGCTCCCGCGGTTCCTCGCGGGCCGGCGCCGGCCGGAGGCGCAGCCGTGACCGCGCCCCTCCTCGAGATCACCGGGCTCTCGAAGCGGTTCGGCGGGCTCCAGGCGGTGAAGGACGTCTCCTTCACGGTGTGCAAGGGGTCGATCAAGGGGCTCATCGGCCCGAACGGCGCCGGGAAGACCACGCTCTTCAACCTCGTCTCCGGCGTGCTCCCGCCCGACGCCGGGTCGGTGGCGTTCCGCGGGGAGTCGATCCAGGGGCTTCCGCCCCACCGGATCGCGGCGCTCGGCGTCTCGCGCACCTTCCAGCAGATCCGGCTCTTCGCGCAGATGAGCGCCCTCGAGAACGTGATGGTGGGGGTGCACGTCCGGAGCCGGGCGGGCTTCCTGGCGGGCATGTTCCACCTGCCCTGGACCTGGCGCGAGGAGCGCGAGATCGAGCGCCGGGCGCGCGCCGCCCTGGAGCTCGCCGGCGTCGCCGACCTCGCGGACGTGCCCGCGACCAGCCTCTCGTACGGGCAGCAGCGCGCGGTCGAGCTGGCGCGGGCCCTCGCCTCCGAGCCGGAGCTGCTCCTCCTCGACGAGCCTGCGGCCGGGCTCAACATGCGGGAGACCGTCGAGATGGCGCGGCTCATCGGCCGGATCCGCGACAGCGGCGTGACCGTCCTCGTCGTCGAGCACGACATGGGGCTCGTGATGGGCGTGTCCGACGAGGTGGCCGTCCTCTCCTACGGCGAGAAGATTGCCGACGCGCCCCCCCGCGACGTGCAGCGGGATCCCGAGGTGATCCGCGTCTACCTGGGGGAGGAAGTGTGCTGAGGCTCCGCAACGTCGACGCGGGCTACGGCAGCCTGGTCGTGCTCCGGCGCGTCTCGCTCCACGTGAGCCCGGGCGAGATCGTGACCATCGTCGGCGCCAACGGCGCGGGGAAGACGACCCTGCTCCGGACGATCGCCGGGCTGGTGCGGGCGCGCGCGGGCGAGCTCGGTTTCGACGGCAAGGACGTCACCCGCGCCGCCACGGAGCGGATCGTGGCCTCGGGCTGCTCGCTCGTGCCGGAGGGCCGCCAGGTCTTCGCGCCGATGGAGGTGCGAGAGAACCTCCTGCTCGGGGCGCACGTGCAGTACGCCCGCGGGCGGCGGCGCGAGGTGGCCGACGACCTGGAGCGCGTCTACGGCCTCTTCCCGATCTTGAAGACGCGGGAGCGGCAGCTCGCGGGGACGCTCTCCGGGGGCGAGCAGCAGATGCTGGCCATCGGCCGGGCGCTCATGGCGCGGCCCAAGCTCGTCATGCTGGACGAGCCTTCGATGGGGCTCGCGCCGCTCGTGGTGCGGGACATCTTCGCCATCGTGAAGCGGATCAGCGAGGAGGGGACCACCGTCCTCCTCGTCGAGCAGAACGCCCGGAGCGCGCTGCGGATCGCGAGCCGGGGGTACGTGCTCGAGACCGGCCGGATCGTGCTCCAGGGCACGTCGGAGGAGCTGCTCCAGAACCGCGACGTGCAGCGGGCGTATCTCGGGAGCGAGCGGGAGGAGCTGACGGAGGCGGGGCGGCACGCTCCGTGAAGATCGACTGGAGGACGGGATGAGCCCCACCGAGGCGAGGATCTGGGAGCCGCAGAGCGAGTGTATGGATCGGGCGGAGCTGGAGCAGCTCCAGCTCGAGCGGCTCGAGGCGACGCTGAGCCGCGTCGTCCGGCACGTGCCGTTCTACCGGAAGCGGTTCGAGGAGATCGGCTTCGACCCGGACGACTTCCGTGCCCTGGAGGACCTCCGCAAGCTCCCGGTCACCGCCAAGGCGGACCTGCGCGAGAACCACCCCTACGGCATGTTCGCCGTGCCCCTGCGCGAAATCGTCCGCGTCCACGCATCGTCGGGGACCACCGGCCTCTCCACCGCCGTCGGCTACACCCGCAACGACATGCGGTCGTGGTCGAGCCTCACCGCGCGCGTGCTGGTGGCCGGCGGCGTGACCAAGGATGACGTCGTCCAGATCGCCTTCGACTACGGTCTCTTCACCGGCGCCTTCGGGTTGCACCAGGGGGCGGAGCGGCTCGGGGCCTCGGTCGTCCCGGTCTCGTCCGTCAACCCGCGGCGGCAGGTCGGCATCATGCGCGACTACCGGACCACGGCGCTCGTGGGCACGCCGACCTACGCCCTCGCAGTCGCGGACGCGATGATCGAGCAGGGCGTGAACCCTGCGGCGCTCTCCCTGCGCCACGGCCTCTTCGGCGCCGAGCCCTGGTCGGAGTCGATGCGGAAGGAGATCGAGGAGAAGCTGGAGATCGTGGCCACCGACAACTACGGGCTCTCGGAGGTGATGGGGCCCGGCGTGGCCGGTGAGTGCCTGGAGCGGAACGGGCTCCACCTCGCCGAGGACCACTTCGTGTTCGAGGTGGTCGATCCGGACACGCTCGCGCCGGTGCCGGACGGGCGGGTGGGGGAGCTCGTGATCACCACGCTCACGCGCGAGGCGCTCCCGCTCGTCCGCTACCGCACGCGCGACCTGACCGCGATCCTCCCCGATCCCTGCCCGTGCGGCCGGACCACGCGGCGGATGGCGCGCGTGAAGGGGCGGAGCGACGACATGCTCGTGGCGATGGGGGTGAAGGTGTTCCCCTCCGAGATCGAGGCGGTGCTGTTCGAGATCGAGGGGACCGAGCCCCACTACCAGGTCCAGGTGGACCGCGAGGCCGGCCACGACCGGATCACCGTGCTCGTCGAGGTCTCGGAGTCGATCTTCTCGGACGAGATGCGCAAGCAGACGGCGCTGCGCGACCTCATCGTGAAGCGGCTCGCGACCGAGCTGGGGGTCACGGTCGAGGTGAAGCTCGTCGGGAAGCGGACGCTGGAGCGGTCCGAGGGGGCGGCGCGGCGCGTCGTCGATCGGCGAAAGAAGGAGTGAGCCGGAGGCGGTCCGGCGACCGCCCGGTCGCCCTGTCGCCGCTGCGTCGCGTTCACCCGCCGTAGCACCCTTGCAGGTGTCCCGCGTCCGGCGTGGGGCGTCCTGGCACCTTGACGCACCGGATGCCTTCTGCTAGCTATCCGCCGACATTTTCGCGCCCGGGTTTCGCCGGGTTACGAAAGTGGGCCGCCGTCGCCCACTTTTTCTTTTTTGAAGGGGTCAATGTCGGCCATCGGCCAGGAGCCCATCTCGGAGCAGGCCCGCCGGCTGCTCGAGCCCGTCCTCCAGCGCGACGGCTACGAGCTCGTCGACGTGGAGTGGCTCCGCCTCGCGGGCCGCTGGACGCTCCGCGTGTTCGTGGACAAGCCGGGCGGGGTCGGCATTGACGACTGTCAGGCGGTGAGCCGCACGGTGGAGCCGATCCTGGAGGTCGAGGACTTCATCGAGCCCGCCTACGACCTGGAGGTGTCGTCGCCGGGGCTCGACCGGCCCCTGCGCAAGCCGCAGGACTTCGAACGCTACGCCGGCCAGCGCGTGTCCGTGAAAGGGTTCGCCCCGGTCCCGGACACGGCCCCGGGGTCGCCGCCCCGCAAGCACTGGACCGGGACCTTGCGCGGGTTCGCGGACGGCGCCGTCACCGTGGAGGTGGACGGCATCACCCATCGCATCCCGCTCGACCGCATCGCCAAGGCGCACCTCGAGTACGACGCCGAGGCGGATCTCCGCAGGAAGGACTGACCATGCAGCAGAACGTCAACCTGAACCTCATCCTCGACCAGGTCGCGAAGGACAAGGGCATCGACCGGCCCAAGCTCATCGAGATCCTGGAGGAGGCCATCGGGAGCGCCGCCAAGCGCCACTTCGGCCTGGAGCGCAACCTCAAGGCCCGCTACGACGAGGACAAGGGGCAGGTGGACCTCTTCCAGGTCCTGACCATCGTCGCCGATCCGACCGAGGAAGCCCCGATCCCCGATCCGGTGAACATGGTCCCGGTCTCGATCGCTCACGAGAAGGGGATCGAGGTCGAGCCGGGGGACGAGCTCGACTTCCCCATCTACTACCGGCCGGAGGACGAGGCCGAGGCGCGCGCCCAGGACGAGCAGTGGGGCGACCTCCTGAAGCTCAAGACCTACCGGCGCTCGTTCGGCCGCATCGCCGCCCAGACCGCGAAGCAGGTGATGATCCAGGGCACCCGCGACGCCGAGCGAGAGAACGTCTTCAACGAGTACAAGGATCGGAAGAGCGAGGTCATCACCGGCATCGTCCGGCGGTTCGAGCGCGGCAACGTGATCGTGGACCTCGGCCGCGCCGAGGCGGTGCTGCCGGTCCGCGAGCAGGTGCCGCGCGAGAGCTACCGCGCCGGCGACCGGATCCAGGCGTTCGTGATGGACGTGCTCCGCGAGTCGAAGGGCCCGCAGATCATCCTCTCCCGCGCGTCGGTGGATCTCCTGAAGCGCCTCTTCGAGATGGAGGTCCCGGAGATCGCCGAGGGCGTGGTGGTGATCGAGGCCGCCGCCCGCGAGCCGGGCGGCCGGGCCAAGATCGCCGTCAGCTCGCGCGACTCGGACGTCGATCCCGTCGGCGCCTGCGTGGGCATGAAGGGGAGCCGCGTGCAGGCGGTCGTGCAGGAGCTCCGCGGCGAGAAGATCGACATCGTCCCCTGGGACGAGGACCCGGCCCGGTTCGTGTGCAGCGCGCTCGCCCCGGCCGAGGTCTCGCGCGTGCTCATGGACGAGCAGAACCGGGCGATGGAGATCATCGTCCCCGACGACCAGCTCTCGCTGGCCATCGGCCGCCGCGGCCAGAACGTGCGCCTCGCCTCGCAGCTCACCCAGTGGAAGCTCGACATCAACTCCGAGACGCGCGTGAAGGAGATGCACGAGTTCGCGAAGGAGAGCTTCTCCGCGATCGGCGTGCCCGAGCAGACCCAGGAGATGCTCTACGCCCACGGGTTCCGCAAGGCGCAGGACCTCGCCAACGCCGCCCCCGAGATGCTGACGCAGTTCCCGGGGTTCACGATGGACATGATCCCGGACCTCCAGAAGCGCGCGCGCGAGCAGTCGATCACCGACGCCGAGAAGGAGATCCAGCTCGAGACGGAGCGCGAGGCGGCGCGCCTCGCCGAGGCGCGGCGTCACCCCGACGGGCTCACGCAGGAGGAGCGGTTCGCGCGCGTCCGCGGCGTCGGGGAGAAGGCGGTCGAGCAGCTCAAGCTCGCCGGCTATCCGACGGTCGAGGCGGTGCACGGCGAGGCGGACGTCAACAAGCTCGCCGACTCCAGCGGGCTCGGGATCAAGAAGGCCCGGCAGATCAAGCACGCCGTGGGCGTGTACCTGGAGGAGGAGGCGAAGCTGCGGGCGGAGCTCGACGCCGAGAAGCTCCGGGCCCCGGCGGCCTCGACGGAGGGTACCGGCGCGTGACGCTCGAACCTCGCGATCCCGTCCGCACCTGCGTCGGCTGCCGCCGCCCCGGCGGCCAGCGGACGCTCGTCCGCCTGAAGGCCGAGGCGGGGCGCGTGGTCTTCGACCACGCCCGGGTGGGCGGGCGAGGCGCCTGGCTTCATCCCGAACCGGCGTGCCTCGATCGCGCGATCGAGCGCCACGCCTTCCCGCGGGCCCTCCGGGCGCAGGGAGTCCACGCGGACGCAGCGTCGCTCCGGCTCGAGTTGACGGAGATCGCCCGAAAGAATTAGGAGTCAACGCAATGACGAAGAAGCGGGTCCACGAGCTCGGGAAGCAGCTGAAGGAGCATGGCATCGAGCTCTCCAACCAGGAGCTCGTCGACAAGCTCCATGCGCTCGGCTACCTCGAGGTGAAGAGCCACTCGTCGTCGCTCGAGGACGACCAGGCCTCGGCTGCGCTCGACAAGATCCTCGCCGAGCGGAAGCCCAGGACGGCGCCCGCGCGCCCGGCAGGCCCGGGATTCGTCGTCCGGCGCAAGGCGCACCAGGACGGCGCCGCTTCCGCGGAGGCGCGCCACGAGGCCGTCGAGCAGCAGCCGCCGCCCGCGCCGGCGGAGCCGGTCTCCGCGCCCCCCGAG
>JAEZXM010000115.1 GCA_023419875.1 Pseudomonadota bacterium
CGCGAGACCCCGTTCCCGCGGCGCGCCGCCCCGGGCGGCGCCCCCACGGCCGTGGCCGCGCTCGCGAGCCAGTACTCGCGCGTCCCACCGCCGGTGAGGTAGGCGAGCACGGGCTTCTTCGCCCGCACCCGCGCGACGAGCGCCCGCAGCTCCTCCACCCGGCCCGAGCCGAGCGGCACCCCGTCGATCCGGAGGAGGAGCGCGCCCACCTCGGGGTCGTCCGCTGCGGCGAGGAGCCGCTCGACGAGCTGCCCGTACGGATCGCGGTCGCCGATGACGAGGAACAGGAACCGCTCGGGCTCGAGGTCGCGAGGCAGGCGGATCGAGGCGAGCCTGCGCCCGGAGCCGCCGGAGAGGTAACGCTGCTGCGAGAGGCGGACGCCGGCGAGCCAGCCGGTGCGGTCGTCGAACCGGGTCGCGCCCGCCGTGACGCCGGCGTGCGGCTCGTTCCAGCCGAGGGTGAGGAGCGCGCTCGCCTCGCGCCCGCGCCCCGGCTCGTCCCGGAAGGGAAGCTCCACCCGCAGTGACGCCGCGAGCCCGGAGCCGAGCTCGATCCCCAGCCCCGCCCGGACGTGGGTCGCCCGGAAGGCGCGCCCGTCGTCGTCCGCGAGGAGGTCGGCGAAGAGCGTGGCCCGGTCGCGCCAGCCGCGGGCCGCGACCCCGAGGTCGAACCGGACCGGCAGCCGGGTCTCGCCGACGCGGGCGTCGTTGCCGAGCGCGGCGGCGGCGAACGAGAGGTGGCGGAAGGGGCGGGCGGTGGCGCCGATCTCCCAGCTCCCCGCCTCCTCGAGCGCGCCGTCGCCGGAGCGGAGCCAGGTCCACCCGACCCCGAGCGCGGTGGAGCGGCCGTCGCCAACGGCGAGGGCGAGCCGCGACCGGCGGTAGCGCGCGAGCGGGGCGTCCCCTGGGCGGAGCCACTCGTGCCCGAACGCGATCGCGAGCGGCCCGAAGCGGTCGGCGAGGTACACGCCGTCGCCGTTCGTTCGGCGGCCGGGCACCCCCTCGTGAAAGTACTGGAGCGTCAACCCGCCCACGAAGCCGACGCCGGCCGGGTTCACGTCGAGCGCGATCGGCTCCTCCGCAGCGGCGGCGCCGGGCGCGGGGAGCGTGAGACCGGCGGGGATCCCGCGCTCGCGGTCCTGGGCGGCGAGCTGGGCCGACGCGGGCGTGGCGAGGAAGAGGGCGAGGACGAGAACGGTGGCGAGGAGCGCGCGGATCATGTGTCCGCAGACGATCTCACGCTTCCCCCTCCGCGTCCTCCACCGACCGGAGGTGTTCCTCCCCGAGCGGCACGAGATTCCCGGCGCGGTACTGCTGGAACACCTCGAGGATCTGCTCCTTGTGCGGGCGGACCTTCCCGAGGGGGCACTTCTCCCACTCCTTGCGAGGCTCGTCGCAGTAGCCCATCCGCTTGTCGCCGCACTTCGGCTGCAGGTGTACCCCGAGCTCGGGCGCGGCCCGCATCACCTCGCGCCGCATGAGCGCCACCATGTGCCGGATCTCCCACTGGGCGCGCCAGCAGAGCCGGAGGTCGGCGATGTGCAGGAGCTCGGTGAAGTTCACCATCACCTGGAAGTTGGTCGGGGTGGCGTTGGGGAGGACGAAGCGGGCGTCCTCCGCCGGGATGCCCTTCGCGACCGCCTCCTCGTAGACGCGGGTGATCTCGCGCATGAGCCGGTCGTACGCGTCGCCCATGCCCGCCTTCTCCCACGTCTTCGGCATGACGTAGTCGAGGCGCTCCTCCTTGTACCGGACGTACCGCTGCGACTGCTGCTCGAACGAGATGCCGATCCGGTGGCGCACGAACTGGTGGGAGAGGGCGCGCGAGACGCCGGAGATCCCGAACCAGAACACCACCTGCTCGAGCGGCGAGGCGTGGCCGGTCTTGAGCCGCTCGGAGACGAACGAGCGGATCACGTCGGGCGCGATCCGGCCGTCGCGGATCTCCTCCCAGACCTCGGCCGGGGTCTTCGGGGTGTAGCAGGTGCGGTACGCGCCGTAGAGCTTCTGGAGCGGGTCCCGCGCGAAGTCGATCAGGTGGACGGCCAGTGCCATGAGGCCGCGGAATATATCCGGCGCCCCCCACACGCGGCGAGGGCCGAGGGCCGGGCGCCGTGATAAGCGGTGCCCATGAGCGACGCGAAGCCCGCCTCGGCATCCCGGATCGAGACGACCCATATCGTCATGCCGTCGGACGCCAACGCCTTCGGGACGGCCTTCGGCGGCACGGTCATGGCCTGGATCGACCTCGCTGCCAGCATGGCCGCCATGCGTCACGCGCGGATGCCCGTGGTCACCGCGTCGGTGGACCAGCTCAACTTCCTGGCCCCGATCCGGGTCGGGGAGATGGCCATCCTCGTGGCGCGGGTGAACGCCACGTTCGGGAGGTCGCTCGAGGTCGAGGTGGAGGTCGTCTCCGAGGGGCCGGCGACCGGCGTCCGCCAGCGATGCTGCGACGCGTTCCTCACCTTCGTCGCCCTCGGGCCGGACGGGAAGCCCGCGCGGGTGCCTCCGCTCCGCTGCGACACGGACGAGGAGCGCCTCCGAGCGGAGCGGGCGGCCGCCCGGCGCGAGGCGCGGCTCGCCCTCCGGCGATCCGCGCGGTAGCGCGGATTCGCGCTTGAGCGGCCGGCCCGTCGAGGCGATGATCGCGAGCGGAGCCGGGCCGCCCCCGGGGCAACGCTTGCACCGAACGTCAATCCTCGCCGCCGCCCTGGCCGCCGGCCTCACCGCCCTGGCCTGCCAGCCGAAGGTGCGCCGCCCGCCGGGGGACGAGGCCCCGTACCCCGCGCTGGATCTCGCGGCGATCGATCGGGCGGCCGAGCCCTGCCACGACTTCTACCAGTACGCCTGCGGGCGCTGGGTCGCCGAGACGCCGGTCCCGGCCGACCGCACCGTGCTCGTGCGCGGCGAGGGCGAGGTGGAGGAGCGGAACGCCCGCCTCCTGCGGCGGATCCTGGACGAGGCCCGCGCAGGCCGGGTGGACGCACAGGATCGCTTTGGGCGCAAGGCCGGCGACTTCTACGGCGCGTGCATGGAGGAGGCGGACGTGGACGCGCGCGGGCTGGCGGAGCTCCAGGCGGAGTGGGCCCGGATCGACGCGATCGAGAGCCGCGCCGCGCTCGCCGACGAGCTCTCCCGGCTCACCGCCATGGGCATCGCCGTGCCGTACACCGTCCGTGCGGACGTCGACCCGGCGGACCCGCGCCGCGCGGTGCTGGCTTTCGACGGGGGCGGGCTCGGCCTCCCCTCCGCCGCGCAGTACCTCGCGGATGAGCCCGAGTCGGCCGACCTGCGCGATCGCTACCGCGCACACGTCGAGCGGGAGCTGGCGCTCGCCGGGGTGCCGCCCGCCGAGGTCGAGGCGGTCACCCGGCGCGCGCTGGAGCTCGAGCGTGCCCTGGCGGCGGCGAGGCCCGCGGCGGGGGAGCCGGAAACGCGGGCCACTCGCGAGCGCCTCCTGCTCCTCGCCCCCGGCTACCCCTGGGAGCGCGTCCTCCGCGCCATGGGCGCCGGCGCGAGGACCCGCGTCTTCCTGGCCGAGCCGACGTTCGCGGCGGCCGTCGGTAGGCTCGCCCTGGACGCGCCCCTCGACGTGTGGAAGGCGTACCTGCGCTGGCGGCTCACCGAGACCCTGGCGGGCGAGCGCGCGCTGCCCGCGCCGCTCGTGGAGGAGCGGCTCCGGTTCCAAAGCCTGCTCCGGCCCGTGTCCGCGGAGCCGCGCCCTCGCTGGAAGCACTGCGTGGACTCGACCGCCCGGACCTTCGCGCCGGCGCTGGGTCGGGCGTTCGGGCGCCGCCACCTCGGCGCGGGCCGGGAGCGCGCGGCGGAGATCGCCGCGGCGGTGGCGGGTGGGCTCGGGGAGGCGATCGACGGCGCGCCCTGGTC
>JAEZXM010000247.1 GCA_023419875.1 Pseudomonadota bacterium
TTGGGCGCGGCGCACCTCGCGATCCGGGGGGGGGTGCGGGGGGGGGGGCTCCGCCTGGGGCGGCTGGTGCGCGCGCGGCCGGGTTTCGAGCGGCCGGTCCGCCGCGCGCTCGCGGCGGCGATCGCGCTCAACGAGCTCGCCTACTACGTGGTGGCCGGTTCGCGCGGGTGGATCGACCCGCCCCGCGGGCTCCCGCTCGACCTGTGCGACGTCGCGGCCTGGCTGGCGGTGGCGGGGCTCCTGGGCGCGCCGGCCCGGGTGGGCGAGCTCCTCTGGTTCGCGGCGCTCGCCGGGACGACGCAGGCCCTCCTCACCCCCGACCTCGGCGCCCCGTTCCCGTCATATCCCGCGGTGAAGTTCTTCCTCGGCCACGGCGCCACCGTGGCGGCGGCGCTGTTCCTCGTCCTCGCCGGCGGGCTCCGCGTCCGGCGCGGCGCCTGGTGGCAGGCCTTGCTCTGGGTGAACGCCTGGGCGGCGGCGCTGTTCGTGCTGAACCTCGCCGCGGGCACGAACTACATGTACCTCCGGGAGAAGCCCGCCGCTCCGTCGCTCCTCGATCACCTCGGACCGTGGCCCTGGTACCTCGCCGCGTGCGAGGCGCTCGCGGCCGCCCTCTTCTTCCTGCTCGAGCTGCCGTTCCGGAGGCGTCAGTCGCCCTGAAGCGCGTCCAGCGCCGCGAACAGGAAGAATGCCGCCGCGTTCTGGTTGATCGCCGGCTCGTTGCTCGAGAACGATTCGAGCGAGTCGGTGAAGCAGAACGCCGGATGCTGGAGGGAGCAGCGGTCGGTGTACCGGACCGGCGGCGTTCCGTTGCCGAGGTCCTGGAGCCCGGAGTTCGGGCCGCCCGTGAGCAGCCCGGGCACCGGCGCCCGGGCGCCGTCCGCCTCGCTCGGCCGGTGGTGGATCCGCCCGGGGGAGCGGGTCCCGAAGCCGGTGAGGAACGAGTACCCCGTCGAGTTCTTGCCGAGGACGTAGTCCGCTGCCTGGACGGCGCCGTTCCGGTAGGCCGGGCGATCGACATCCTCGGCGAGCTCCGCGGCGTAGACGAGCAGCACGCCCACGTTCGCGACCTGGCTCGCCGACCCCCAGGAGTAGTGACCGAGGGGGAATCGGTATGCGTTCCCGCCCATGGTCGCGAGGTGCTCGTCCGCCTTGGCGAGGATCGCCGCGCGGATCCCGTCCCGGAGGGTCGCGTCGAGCGGGGATGGCCGGGTCGCAAGCGAGTAGTACGCGAGGTTCTTCACGCTCTTCCAGCCGGCGTACCCGTCGAGTTCGATCGTCGCGAGCGCGGCCGCCAGGTTCGGGTCGGCCAGGTACTGCGGGTCCTGCGTGGTGAGGTACAGCTCGGCAGCGGCCCAGGTGAACTCGTCGGTGGAGTCGTCGTCTCCGTACGCCCCGGAGCCCGTCACCGAGGGGGCCGCAACGTCGGGGTTGTCGAGAGCCCACTCGTACGCGCCCCGCGCCGCGATCAGGCACTCGTTGGCGAAGGGGATGTCGTACTCCTTGTACACGCGCGCCGCCTGGGCCATCACCGCCGCGAAGTCGAGGGCCGAGGTGGTGGACTTGCCGATCACGTAGCGCGGCTGGTTGTCCTGCGCCGGCGCGATCCAGCCCGGCCACACGAGCCCGGCGATCTTGAAGAAGACCCCGCCGTCCGTGTCCTGCATGTCGAGCAGCCAGTCGAGCTCGTACTTCACCTCGTCGAGGAGGTCGCTCTCCTCGTTCGTGGACTCCGGGATGTTCAGCGCCGCCACGTCACCCGGGAACGCGCCCGGGAAGAGCTCGTGCAGGGCGAGCATCGTCCCCACGGTGATCCCCGCGTTCACGACGTACTCGCCGTAGTCGCCCGCGTCGTACCAGCCGCCGGGGGCGTCCCAGGTCTCCGTCTCCGGGTCGGCCGGGTGCGTCGACGTGTGGAACCTCAAGCCGGTGTTGGGGTGACCGGCCGCCCGCCGCCAGGCGCCGCCATGAGCCTGGTCGATCGGCATGGACGCCCGCCAGTAGTAGAACGCCTTGAGGCTCGCGAGCGCAGGGCTCTCGTAGACGCCGGAGCCGATCTCGAACTCGTACGACGGGTCCAGGTCCGCGACCTCGATCCGGTAGGTGCCGGGGGCGGTGACGTCGCTGAAGTCGGCCACCCGGACCGTCTCGCCCGAGAGACTGAACGTGGACGCGTCCGAGAGCGGGCGATCGACGGCGCCGGCGGGGAGGTCGGTCGTTGCGTCCACGATCGTGAACGCCGTCGCCGTCCCGCCGACGACGACCGCGAGCTTCTGCGCATCGGGCGAGTACCCGACCTGGTTCACGCGGATGCCGTCGCCGCCGATCAGGTCGCCCCCGCCTCCGCCCCCTCCCCCTCCGCACGCGGGGAGGAGCGAGGCGCAGAGGAGCGCGAGTGAGGTGCACGTCGAGAGCGATCGGCGCATGGCGTTCTCCGGATCGAGGAGACCGAGAGAACACCCGTCGGACGGGGCTCAGTCAATGTCCAACGTGAACGCCGCGACGGCCAAACGTTTGCCGCAGTTCACCCGCCGCCGACGCTCGCGCGCGCCCAGGCCCACAGGTGCGGGAGCGTCGGGTTCAAGCGGAAGAGGAGGCCGCGGACGGCGGCACGCCTCCGTCCGCGCACGCGGCCGGAGAGGTCCTCGAGGATCGCGACCGCCTCGTCCCGGCGCCCCGCCTTGTGGACCGTGCGGGCGAGGATGGCGAGCGCGTCGGCGTCGTACGGCTCGAACTGGAGCCCGAGGCGGAGCACGCGCTCGGCCATTCCGTACTGGCGCCCGAGGTGGAGCCGCCAGGCGCCCTCGGTGAGCGCGGCGACCGCTTCCGCCCGGCGTCCGCGCTGCAGGTGGAGCCGCGCGATCTCCGGCCAGAGCGTCTCCTCGTCCGGGTAGTGCTCGGACGCCTGGATGAACAGGGAGAGCGCGCGCTCGTGGAACCCGGCCTTGGCCTGGCCGTCGGCGGCGGTGCGGAAGCTCACGAGCGCGCCGGGGCGGTCGCCGGACGCGGCGAGCAGGGGCGCGAGCTTCGCGTGGACCGTGAGGTCCTGCGGGTTGGCCTCGAGGACGCGCCGGTAGCCGGCGATCGCCTGCTTCCGCCGCCCCCGGGCACGGGCGCGGTCCGCGGTCGCGAGGAGCTCCGTCCGGCTGTAGGTCCGCTTCTTCCACGGCCAGAGCATGCGGCGATGCTACCGCATGCGGCGGCGCGATGGGGCTACTCGACGGACGCCGTGCCCCAGCAGGCGAGGATCCGGCGCCCCGCGGCCGTGAGCCCCGCGGCGTCCCCACCGTGGCGCGCGACCGTGAAGCGCGGGCCGCGGGCCGGGAGCTCGCCGAAGGCGGGATCGACCGCGACCCAGCCGGTCTGCATCCGAACCTCGGCCCAGGCGTGCCAGACGAAGCCCGAGCCGTCGTGTGCGACCCCCACCGCGACGCGCGCGGGGAAGCCGGCCTTCAGCGCCGCCGCCGCGTAGGACGCTGCCTGGTCGCGGCAGCTCCGGCCGTCGGGGTCCGGCGCGGGGAGGCGCGAGTGATCGGCCGGTGCCGAGGGCCCGTCGGGCGCGAGGCCGCAGAACCTCCGCGGCGTACGTCCCCCGGGCGGCCCGGGCACGCGCACCTCGAAGGCCGGCGCCTCGTCCGGCACCCGGGCGCTCGCGTCGCGCACGTACCGCGTCCGCTGGGCGGGGATCTCGACCGCCGCCGGGAACCCGTCGCCGCCGAGGGTCACGGTCTCGGCGACGCCGAGCACCGTGGCGCTCATCCGTCCTCCCCGGATCTTCGCGCACGCCGAACCCCGCTCGCCGCTCTCCTCGTCGATCACCTCGAGGCACCCGCCCCCGCGCGCCGCGAGGAGGAGCTCGGCGGCCGAGGCCGGCGCCACGTCCACCGGGACCGGCACGGCGCGGACTGCGCCGTCCACCTCGACCTCCACGCTCCCCCGGAGCCGGCCCCGCCCGTCGAGCCTTCCGGCGATGCGTTTCGTGTGGAGCTGCCCACCCGCGGCCGCCGGGAGCCGCAGCGCGGTCGACCAGGCGAGGCGGCACCCGCCGCCGTCGCACCCGTAGCCGAGCTCGGCCACGCCCACGTGAATGCCCCCGATCTCGACCCGGTAACGCGCCGCGCCCGGAGCAGGCTCGGCCGCCGGTGCCGCGGCGAACAGGGCGACGAGCGCGACGATCACGGGTCCCCCTCGCCGCGCGCGGCGCGCGCGCGGCGGAGACGCCAGGCCCAGAGGGCGACGCCGACGAGGGCGAAGGCCACGAC
>JAEZXM010000262.1 GCA_023419875.1 Pseudomonadota bacterium
GCCGATCTCCGAGGACCTGACGCCGCTCCCGCCGCTCGAGGCGGTGCTGCGCGGGGAGGGGCAGGGTCGGGCGGCCGCGGCCGACGTGCCGGTCCGGCTCGAGGCGGCGCTGACCGAGATCGGGACGCTCGAGCTCTGGTGCGTCGCGACCGATCGTGACGCGCGCTGGAAGCTGGAGTTCGGGCTGCGTGGCGCGACCGGGGACCGGAGCGAGCCGCGGGCTGCGGTCGGCCCGGCGCCGCGGAAGCTCGCGGACGCGACCGCCCTCGTCGAGGCCTTTTACGGGAAGAAGGCCGCCGTCGATCGCCGCGAGGTGAAGGGGCTCTTCCGGGCCCTCGAGAAGGTGCTCGGGCCGCGCGACACCTGGCCCACTGCGGTCGTGCGTGCGCTCTGGGCGGCGCTCCACGCCGGGGCGGCGCGGCGCAGGCGGAGCCCCGACCACGAGCGCGTGTGGGCCCAGCTCACGGGTTTCGCGCTCCGCCCGGGGTTCGGCGCGCCGCTCGACGCCTGGCGCGCCGCGGAGACCTACGCGGTCTTCGGAGAAGGTCTCCAGTACCAGTCCGACCCGCATGCCTGGCAGGCGTGGTGGGTGCTCTGGCGGCGGATCGCCGGCGGGCTCGAGCCCGGGGCGCAGGAGCGGATCCTCGAATCGATCGCCCCGTTCGTCCCGCGCCGCGATCCCCGAAAGCCACCTCCGCGTGTACCGGGTGTGAAGCCGGAGGCGTTCGACGAGCTCGTCCGTCTCGCGGGCAGCCTGGAGCGGGTCCCGGCCGCGCGGAAGCTCGCGCTCGGCGAGGCGCTCCTCGAGCGGATCGCCGCGGAGGGGGCGTCGGCGCACGCGCTCTGGGCGCTCGGCCGCCTCGGCGCGCGCGTGCCGTTCCACGGAAGCGTGCACCAGGTGGTGCCGGCGGACGCCGCGGAGGAGTGGATCCGGCGGCTCCTCGCCCTCGAGGTGGAGCGCGGCGCGCTCGCCTTCCCGCTCGCGCAGCTCGCGCGCCGGAGCGGGGATCGGGCGCGGGACGTGCCGGACGGCCTGCGCGCGGAGGTGGCCGCGTTCCTCCGGCGCGCGAGCGCGGCGCCGGAGGCGGTTCACGCGGTGGAGGAGGTGGCCGAGACCTCGGAGGAGGGGGAGCAGCGAATCTTCGGCGAGAGCTTGCCGCCGGGGCTGACGCTCGGCGCCGAGCCCGGACCCGCCGGAAGGTCGCCAGACGCCGGCGACGGGGCGGCGGCCGAGGGCCCGTTCGGCTAGGATGTCTGCCCGCATGCTCCGCATCAGCTGGCCCCTCGCCATTCTCCTCGCCGCCGTCATCGTCCTCATGGCGCGCCGCCCGCAGCTCGTCGTCCCGATCCTGATCGTCTTCGCGGTCTGGTTCGTGTGGCAGCTCGGGAGGAGGAAGCGGCGGTAGGAACAAGGGAGCGGCGCGCGCCGTTGACCGGGAGTGCACCCCCGCCCTCATTTCGTCCTCCTCGTCCTCCTCCCGGCGCTCGGCCTGGCATGCGCCACGCCGGCGGCACGCCATGCGGGCGGCGCAGCGCTCGAGCCGGGTGCGGACCTCCGCGGTGCGGTCGTCTACGGTGTCGTCCCTCCCTTCTTCGGCGAGAGGCCGCTCGCCTCGGTGACGGCGCGGCTCGACGCACTGGCCGAGCTGGGCGTGGACGTGCTCTGGCTCTCGCCGGTGATGGCCACCGACGACCTCGGGGCGATCAGCTACGCCACGACCGACTACCTGCGCCTCCGGGCGGACTACGGTACGCCGGAGGAGCTCCGCACCCTGGTCCGCGAGGCGCACGCGCGCCGGATGCGCGTCGTCCTCGACATCGTCCCGAACCACACGTCCGTGGGCCATCCCCACTACGCGGACGCGGCCGCGCGGGGCCGCGGGTCGCCCTACTGGAGCTGGTACGTCCGAGACGCGACCGGGGCCGCGCAGCACGACTTCGACTGGGCCCATTTGAAGAAGCTCGACTACGGCAATCCCGCCGTGCGCCGGATGATCACCGAGGCCTTTCTGCACTGGGTGCGGGAGTACGGCGTGGACGGCTTCCGGGTGGACGCGGCCTGGGGTGTCCGCGAGCGCGCTCCGGACTTCTGGCCGCAGCTGGTGCGCGCGCTCCGGCGGGAGCGGCCTGATCTCCTCCTGATCGCGGAGGCGAGCGCGCGCGACCCCTACTACGTCGCGAGCGGCTTCGACGCAGCATACGACTGGACCGAGGAGCTGGGCCGCTGGAGTTGGGAGTCGCTGTTCGCCGATCCCGCGCGGATCGGGCCGGCGCTCGACGGGGCGCTGGCCTCGAGCGCGACCCCGATGCACCGCGTCCTGCGCTTCATCGACAACAACGACACCGGCGATCGCTTCGTGACCCGCCACGGCGCCGCTCGCACCCGGCAGGCGGCGGTGCTCGTGCATGCGCTGCCGGGACTGGCCGGGATGTTCACGGGCGAGGAGGTCGGCGCCGAGTACCGGCCCTACGACGACCCGCCGCCCGTGGACTTCTCGCGCGACCCGGCGGGCCTGCGCCCGCTCTACCGCCGCCTCGCCGCCCTGCGCGAGCGCCTGCCGGCGCTTTGCGACGGCGTCTACCGGCGAGTCCGCGTGGCGGGAACGGACTCTGCGTTCGCCTTCCTGCGCGACGCCGGCAGGGGCGGGCAGGCGGTCGTCGCCCTCAACTTCGGCCCGGCGCGCACCCTCCGGCTGGAGGCGCCCGTGGACCTTCCGCGGACGCCGGCGTGGGACGTGATCGGCGAGCGGCGAGCGGAGGTGCGGACGCTCGGCCTGCGGACGCTCGAGGTGACGCTGCCCGCCGACGGTGCGGTCATCCTCGTGCCGTGAGGCGTGGGCGCGGACGCCGACACGGGCGCAGATTGGGGGCATGCGTCTTCCCGGCAAGGGCATGAGCTGGAAGGAGTTCGCGGTCGGGATGAAGGACGAGATCGCGAAGGACCAGATCACCGACTGGGCCGCGTCGGTGACGTACTACGGGTTCCTGGCGCTCTTCCCGTTCCTCCTCTTCCTCGTCGCGCTCGCGAGCCTGGTCATCACCCCGCAGCAGGCCGAGCAGATCGTGAACGAGCTCTCGCAGGTCGCGCCCGCCGAGGTCACGCGGATCCTGGGCGACCGGATCCGGCAGCTCGGCGCGCAGCAGAACGTCGGGCTCCTGACGTTCGGCGCGCTCGGCGCCATCTGGGCCGCCTCGGGCGCGGTGATGGGGGTGATGCGGGCCCTCAACGTCGCCTACGACGTGAAGGAGGGGCGGCCGTTCTGGAAGACCCGCGGGATCGCGATCCTGATGACGATCTTCGCCGGCGCGCTCGGGCTCGTCGCGGCGCTCGCGGCGGTGGCCGCGCCGGCAGTCGCGAACGCGATCGGAGGTCCGATCGGCACGGCGATCCTGTGGCTCCGCCTCCCGGTGGCCGGCCTGGTCATGATGTTCCTGTGGGCGGTCGTCTACTACGTGCTCCCGGACGTGGATCAGAAGTTCAGGTTCATCACGCCGGGGTCGGTGATGGGCGTCCTCCTCTGGCTCCTCGCCTCCTGGGGCTTCAGCGTCTACGTCCGGAACTTCGGGAGCTACGACAAGACGTACGGCTCGATCGCCGGGATCATCGTGCTCCTCTTCTGGATGTGGATCAGCGCGCTCGTGCTCCTCGTGGGAGCAGAGGCGAACGCGCTCATCGAGCACCGCTCGCCGGAGGGGAAGCGCGAGGG
>JAEZXM010000376.1 GCA_023419875.1 Pseudomonadota bacterium
TCAGGAAGGCGAGCGACGTCGAGGACCTCGCGAAGCAGGTGCGCTCCTCGGGCGACGTGGTGTTCGTCCCCGCGCTCGCCGGCCTGGGCGCCCCGCACTGGCGGCCGGAGGCGCGCGGGCTGCTGCGGGGCATCGACCGCGGGACGACCGCCGCCCACATCGCGCGGGCGACGCTCGAGGGGATCGCCTTCCTCATCTTCGACCTCGCCGAGGCGATGCGCGCCGAGGCGGGGAAGCCGTTCCCGGTGTTCAAGGTGGACGGCGGCGCCTCGCAGAACGACCTGCTCATGCAGTTCCAGGCCGACCTCCTCGACGTCCCGGTCGAGCGGCCCCGGATGATCGAGACCACCGCGCTCGGCGCCGCCTTCCTCGCCGGCCTGGCGGTGGGGTTCTGGAAGGACCGCGAGGAGATCCGCCGGGCGTGGAAGGTCGGGAAGCGGTTCACGCCGAAGATGAAGCCGACCGAGCGGGAGGCGTTCCTGGCGAGGTGGCGGCGGGCGGTGCAGGGAGCGTAGGCGGCGCGCGGGGATTACCGTTGGGGCATGGATCCGGGCTTCACCGCCGAGCCGATCCGCACCCTCGTCACCGCCGTCCCCCCGCAGGGCGAGCCGGTGCGCGTCGAGGCGCCGAGCCGGCGCATCAAGGACATGGAGGTCATGGTCGCGGAGGTCATCCGCGAGACCGCGGAGGCGACCACGCTCGTCCTCTTCACGGGCAACGACCGGCTCGAGTACCAGCCCGGCCACTTCCTCACCATCGATCCGCACCAGTTCGAGGCGCTCGAGCGATGGGTCGCCTGGTTCGAGGACGTGAAGGGGAGGCGGGAGGCACCCCGGGCGTACTCGCTCACCTCCACGCCCGACGAGCGGTACCTCGCCGTCACGGTGAAGGAGGAGCGGTACATCCGCAGCGTGACGCGGTATCCGCCGCTGCTCTCGCCGATGCTGGTGAAGCGCACGCCGGTCGGGAGCCGGCTCGTCGTCACCGGGTTCACGGGTCCGTACGTCCTCCCTCCGCGCCTCGACGAGATGACCGATCACCTCGTGCACGTGGTGGCGGGCTCGGGCGTGGTCCCGAACTTCTCGATCCTGAAGCACGCGCTCCGGCACCACCCTCGCCTGCGCCAGACGTTCGTCTACTCCAACAAGACCTGGGACGACGTCATCTTCCGCGACCTGCTTGCCGCGCTCGCGGCCGAGTTCCCCGATCGGCTGCGCGTCATCCACACGCTCACGCGCGAGGAGGGCGAGCGACGCGGGCCGGACGTGCGGACCGGGCGCGTGACGCGCGAGATGCTCGCGGGGGTGATCGGCGATCCGGCGCGCTGCCTCGCCTACGTGTGCGGCCCGGGGATCGGGCCCTGGGAGCGGCAGGCGGCGCGGGAGCGGGGGGAGGCGCCGCGGCCGAGGTTCCTCGAGACCACCGTCGCCGCGCTCGCGTCGCTGGGCGTGCCGAGGGAGAGGATCCGGAGGGAGTCGTATGGGTGAGCGGGGAGGGGAGCCGAGGGCGAATCACGCTGGCGCTGATGCGCAGCGTGGGTCGTCCCCTGCCTTCCGCCGCCAGCGGTTCATGTGCTCATCCCCGTACTCGAGGCGAGCAGCACGGTCGTTGTGAGGGCCGCAGAGCACCCGCAGGTTCGCGGCCGTCGTCGTTCCGCCCTTTCCGAAGGGGACGACGTGATCGAGCTCCGGCTGGAAATCGGAGCCGCAGATGCTCCCGGAAGCCATCGGCCACTGGCACCGCCCCTGGTCACGCACCCAGACCTCGCGCCGGATCTCCGCGGGCACGTGGCGGGACGGCTGGGCACGCTGCTCGTTGGCCGGTGCGCGGGGACGCGGCTTCGGGACGAGCGCCTTCTTCTTCGCGTCCTGCTCGAGGATGAGCTTCATGCCCGCGGCGAGCACATTCTCCGCGGTCGCGCCCGGCAGCTTGTGCGAGAGCGCCTTCTTGCAGGCTTCGAGCATCTCGAGGAACTCCCGGGACACGGTGATGTGGAGACGGGTCTCGGTCGCGGTGAGGGGCTCGATCGCCGCGGGTGGAGCGCGCGTGACGTGGAAAGAAGGTGTTTCGGTCGTGCCGGTCTGGAGCGAGAAAGCGCCAACCGGTTGGCTTTCGTGACCGAGATCAACGGCCGAACCAGCACTCCCCACCGCGGGGGAGCGAGGGGTCGCGATCGTCGCTGCGGCGGGAACGGTGGTCACCACATCCTTCCGCCGTACACCGATCACCGGAGCGATCTCCGCCGAGATGGCCTTCGCCTCTTGCTTCGAGACGTGGAAGAACCGCGGCAGCACCTCGCGGCGATTCTCGGGCGTGATCGCCTTCGAGAGGGCGTGCACTGCAGTGATGCACAACCGCCCGTCTCGAAGCGGCTCGAGGACCTCCGGGTATCGCTGGACGAGATCGACCGCGGTCTTCCGGTAGAAGGCCGTCCCCCGCGACATACGTAGCTCGCGCACGAGGAAGTCGTAGAGGCTTGCGTACCCCAGCTCCTCCCAGCAGCGCCGGCGATCGAAGTCCGCGAGCGCGAGCAGGAAATCAGCCAGAGCGCTGCGCTCGTTGGCGAGGAGCTCGGCGAGGCGGGCGACGAGATCTCGGGTCGCTGTCGTGGTCATGAACGGACTCTGCCACGGTACTCTGACAGTGCCAGTCACGGTTCGTGAAGCGATGGGGTGGTCGGCGACGTCACTGCGGAGGCTCGCCAGGGCGGCAAACGCGGATTCCTCGAGCCCGGGCGGTTCCACGACGTGAAGAGGGGACTACGCAGCAGAGATCGGAGTGGAGTAGCATCCTGGGCGGAGGATTCGAGTTCCAGGCCTGCCAGCGCGCACGCCAGCGTGGTCTTGGATGCGTTCCGAGACGGTTTGTCGGGAGGCGGTCGCCATGGCTGGAATCTACGTGCCCCAGGCTGCTGAGGGATTCGAGTTCTGCCACCCGGAGCGCCAAGAGGACTTCGAAACGCTCCACGTTACGCTTGACGGCACGCCAAGACAGGCGACGTGGCGGTCGCCGCCAATGCGCCTCATTCGCGAGGACGAGGGGAGGAGCCTTGCCAAGTCGGATTCGCCGTGGCTCGGATCGCACGCCCTCCTCTTCCGACGGCAGGCGCTTGGCGAGCTGGAGGCGCTGCTGCTGTCCTACGGAGAGCTGCTGCCCGTTGCCTGTTCCGAACCCGACCTCGTCTTCTTCAACGTGACCCGAGTGCTCGACGCCTTGAACGAGCAGGCATCGAGCATCCTGCGCCTTTCCAGTGGTCGGATGATGCTTGTCACGCGCCACGCGTTCCATCCCGAGATCGTGTCGGGCGTAGACATCTTCAAGATCCCCAGTCTTCGAGTCAGTCCGACGTTCGTGAGCAAGCGCTTCGTCGAACGGGTCAATGCCGTGGGCCTTCGCGGCTTGGTGTTCAACAAGGTCTGGTCTGGCTGACCTTGTTTGATGTGGAGACGGGCCGCGTCGCTAACACCTGAGCGCCGTCACACACCAGACGATCGCCACGAGAAGCACGAAGCCGCCGAAGATCCGTGTCCTACGAGCAGTTCTCCGTTGCTCGCCCCGCTTCAGGCTCAGGGCACGCTCGACCAGCTCGGCCAGGTTGGCAATGGCGAGCGCCGGTTCCTCGGCCCGTTCCAGCCAGCCCGCGAGGAGCCGCCGCAGCTCGGCGGCGTGGTCCGGTTGCGCCTCGGCCTGGACCAGCTCGACCCGTGCCTTGTGCTGATTCACGCCGAACCGGGTGACCTTGATCTCGCCCCTCACCACGACGTGCAGCAGCCGACCCTCCGAGTCGTAGGCCACTTCACCGGGCTCGACGTCCACCGCCTCCAGTCCAAACTCCGCCTCCTCGAGCGAGTCGAAGACGTAGAGGTCGTCGCCGTGGACGAAGATGGGCGGCCGGATGGAGCTCGTCTGCGTCACGGAGAGTCTTCCTCCCTCAGCTCCCTCCCCAGATACCGGATCGCCGCCGCGAGAACGGTGTTCGCCTCACGCCGGACCTTCGGATCCCGGGCGATCGTCGCCTCGATGATCTTCGCCGTGCCCTCGATGCGCACGGCGAGGAGGTCGTCGCCCATCGCCCGCGCCGCGGGGATCCCGAGGGCGGTGGCCGCGGCGCCGACGCCGTTCACGATGGGGCCGGAGTCCTGGTCCGCGCGCCGCGATACGCCGGGCGGCCACTCGCGGAAGCCGACGAGGAGCGCGCGGTCCACGAGGTAGTGCTCCCGGTACTTCTCCCACCAGCGCGCGGCCAGCGCGGGATCGATCTCGCGGAGGGAGCGCGTCTGCCAGGAGAGTGCGCAGCCGCGCGGATGTCGCGCGCCGGGGCCGCGGCCGGTGACCTCGGACCACGGAAGGCCGAGCTTCCGGTCCATCGCCCGCGCCAGCACGTGCTCGCGCCAGGCATTCAACGGCCGCTCGGCGAGCCGCGTGCCGTGGGCGCGGTCGCACCGGACCACGGCGGCGAGCGTCGCGGTCTGATCGGCGGGCCAGCGCAGGCGGGTCGTCGGGTACGACGGAACGTGGCGGGTGGGCTCGCGGAGCGTGCGCGCGGCGAGCGCCACGGCGGCGGCGCGGTGGCGGGCCGGGTCGGCGCAGGTTCCCAGCCGGTCGCGCGCGCCGAGGATGAGCGTGAAGTGCGAGAGCCAGAGCCCCTGGTCGGTCGGGTCACGCCTGCCGCGCGGGCGGACGCGCTCCGCCAGGCGGAGCACGCGGTCGACGCAGGCGCGCGCCGCATCGCGGCGATCAGGGGCGCGCTCCGCCGCGGCGACGCAACCGTCGGCGAGGAACGAGAGCGCGACGATCCGGAATCCGGACGGCGTCGCGTCCCAGCGGCCGCTCGCGAGCAGCGCGGCGATCGGC
>JAEZXM010000385.1 GCA_023419875.1 Pseudomonadota bacterium
TCCTCCACCCGCGCCCGAACCGCCCCGGCCCCCGCCCGCAGCGGATCCGACCCCTGTGCCCCGGCCCGCGCAGCCCGAGCCGAAACCCGCCCCTCCTCGCCCGGTTTCCGTGCCCAAGGGCATCCAGCAGGTCTCGGAGACGCTCGGGGTGCTCAAGCTCCCCCCGGCCTCCTCCGGAGCCGGCCTCCTGGTCGTGAACGCGACGCCCTGGGGCGAGGCGTTCGTCGACGGAAAGGGCGTCGGCGAGACGCCGAAGGAGCTGCGCGTCGGCGCGGGACGGTATCTCGTGAAGATCGTCCACCCCACCCTCGGCGCGCGGGAGGGCAAGGTGCTCATCAGGCCCGGGGAGCGGAGGGTCTTCTCGGCGGCGTTCCTCGAGAAGTGACGGTTCGTGCCCGAGTTGCACACCAGGGAACCTGTGGCAGACTCCTCCCGAGCGACCCACCCCGGACTCCCCATGCTCCGCTCCTACGGCAGCGTCGTCGCGGCAATCCTCCTGTTCTCGGGCTGCAGCCTCCTGGGCCTTTCGAAACCGTCGACACCCGGGCCGTTGCGGCTGCAGATCCGCGCCGCCGACCGGCTGAACCCGGACGACAGCGGCCGCTCCCTGCCCACGCTGGTCCGCGTCTACCAGCTCGGCTCCGCCGCGCGGGCACGCACCGTGGAGCTCACCGACCTGCTCCGCGACCCCAAGGAAGCTCTCGGGGGCGAGCTGCTCTCGATCGAGGAGCTGCTGCTCTCGCCCGGCCAGACGGTCGAGCGGACCCTGACGCGCGAGCCCGACGCGCGGGCCGTGCTCGTCGCCGCCGTGGTCCGGCGGCCGGCCGGCGTGAGCTGGCGCGACGTCGTGGAGCTCTCGCCCGCGAAGAAGCAGAAGAGCCTCGCCTACGTCCTCGAGGAGTACCGGCTCACGGCGCGCTAGCGGGCCGGGGGGAGGTTTTTCGCATGCGGTCGCCGCTCCGGGTGGTCTGGTCCGAGGGGATGTTCCTCGCGCCCCAGCACATGCAGGCGCTGGACAGGTACCACGAGGCCCTCCTCGCCGTCCGTCTGGAGGCGGTCGCGCCGTTCGCCTGGGGCGTCTGCGAGCTGGAGATCGATGCCGCCGCCCTCGCCGCCGGGCAGCTGCGCCTGGAGCGGTTCGCGGGGGTGATGCCCGGCGGCCTCTGCGTCTCCTTCTCCGGCAACGACGCCTCGGCGCCGCCGCCGCGACCGGTCGGCGACGTGTTCCCGGCGGGAGCGAGGAGCCTCGAGGTCTGGCTGGGCGTGCCGCGCGAGCGCGAGGGGCTTCCCGCCGCCGGCCCGGCGGGCCCGCCGGAAGCGCCCCGCCCCCGCTATCACCTCGCGAGCCGCTCTCTCCCCGACACCATGCAGCCCGGGGCGATCGTGCCCGTGGACCTCGGCACGCCCAATGCCGTCCTGCTCCTCGGGAGCGAGTCGCGCGAGGATCACGAGACGATCCGGATCGCCGAGATCGTCCGCACCGGGAGCGGACAGCTCGCGCTCGGGGAGAGCTTCCTGCCGCCCCTGCTGCGCGCCGGCGCGACGCCCCGCCTCCCGGCACAGCTCCGCGAGCTGGTGGCGCGTCTCGTGGCCCGCCAGCGCGAGCTCGCCGCAGGGCGCCAGCAGCGCGAGACCGCGGCGGGCGAGGTCTCGGGCGCGGACGTCTCGCGACTCCTCCAGCTCTCCGTCCTCTCCGGCGCGATCCCCGGGCTCGCCCACCTCGCCGACCTCCCGGACGCGCCGCCGCGCGAGCTCTACCTCGCGCTCGCCTCGCTCGCCGGGCAGCTCGCCTCCTTCGCCCCCGACGCCGACGTGACCGGCATCCCGCGCTACGCCCACGATGAGCCGCGGACCACGTTCGAGCCGCTCTTCGCCCGGCTGCACGCGTATTTGAGCGGCCTCGGCGTGGAGCGTTTCACGCGCATCCCGCTCGAGGTCCGCGGGCTCCTCCACCTGGCGAACAAGGTCGAGGAGCCGCTCCTCCGGGACGCCCAGCTCATCCTCGCGGTGAACAGCGAGATGGCGGAGACGGTGGTCGCGGAGCAGCTCCCGCGACTCTGCAAGATCGCGGCTCGAGGGGACGTTCAAGCCCTGGTTCAGGCGGCGGCGCCAGGCGCGCCGCTGCAGGTCCTACATCGTCCCCCTCCCGAGATCCCGCTCAAGGCCGGCACGGTGTACTTCGAGATCGATCGCAGCCACCGGCTGTGGAAAGGCGTCCTCACGGAACGGACGGTAGCGATCCATCTCCCTCCGCCCTTCGATGCAAGCCGCACCAGGCTGGAGCTCCTGGCGATCCCCAAGAGCCCGGGCGGATGAGCAGTCATTGCTGGACCGCGCAACCCTCGATACCATCGGGGAACTTCGGAGAATCCGGCGGGGATGACGGTGAGCCGCGCCCCGAGGGCTCGTCCGCGGAGGGGTCCGACGTGAATCGCGTCACCGAGATCACGCGGGATTGCTTCAACGCGATCGCGCAGCTTCGCGCGGCGGAGGCGGGAAGCCTGCCGCCGCCGGAGCAGCTCCACGCCCGGCTGCGCCGGTTCGTGGACGACCTCCTGCGCCGCGCCGGCGACGCCGGGCTGGGGCGCGAGGAGGCCTCCGACGTCGCCTACCCGGTCGTCGCCCTCGCCGACGAGGTGATGCAGACGAAGGAGGACGACGCCATCCGCAGCTTCTGGAACGCGCACCCCCTCCAGCTCCAGTACTTCGGGGAGAACGTCGCCGGAGAGGCGTTCTTCAGCCGGCTCGAGCGCGCCCGCCGCGACCCACGGCGCGCCGACGCCCTGCGGGCGCACCACCTCGCACTCGCGTTCGGCTTCCAGGGCCGCTACCGGGTGCACGGGGGCGAGCTCGAGCTCCTCGGGATCACCGAGGCGGTGGCTCGCGAGGTGCTGCGCGGCGCGGAGCACGATCGCGAGACCCTGTCCCCGCACGGCGAGGGCAAGGGTGAGCACGGCGCGGCAACGGCCCGCGGCGGGCTGCTGCTCTGGGTCGCCGCAGGGCTGCTCGCGGCCTCGGTGGCGCTGTACGCAGGGCTCCGGATCGCGCTCGCCTCGGGGACGGCCGACGTGGTGGAGCGCATCTCCGCGCTCGCGAAGGGGTGACGGGTCCATGTTCGTCCTCGCCCTCCTCGCCGTGCTCGTCCTCGCCGCCCTCTGGACCGGCGCGCTCGTCATGGGCTGGCCGCTCTGGCCCGCGGTCTTTGCCACGCTCGTCGCGGTCTTCGGGGTGGTGGCGATCTGGTTGTGGCGTCGCCTCCGGGCCCGGCAGGCGGCGGGCGAGATCGAGCGCAGCCTCCAGTCTCAGGCCGATGCCCACGCCGCCTCGGTCCGCCCCGACCAGCAGGCGGAGATCGACGCGCTGCGGGCCGAGTTCCAGAAGGCCGTCGCCGCCCTCAAGGGCTCGAAGCTGGCGCGCGGCGGGCGCGACGCCCTGGCGCTGCTCCCCTGGTACGTGATCATCGGCCCGCCCGGCGCCGGCAAAAGCACCGCCCTTCGGAACTCCGGCCTCCAGTTCCCGTACCTCTCCGCGCGCGGCGGCGGCGTGAAGGGCGTCGGGGGCACGCGCAACTGCGAGTGGTGGCTCACCAACGAGGCGGTGATCCTCGACACCGCCGGCCGGTACTCCACCGAGGACGAGGACCACGACGAGTGGTCGGCGTTCCTGGACATGCTCCACCGCACCCGCCCGCGGAAGCCGGTGAACGGGCTCCTCGTGGCGGTGAGCATCGGCGACCTCGGGGGCGAGACCGAGGAGGGCGTGGTCGCGCTCGCCAAGCGGCTCCGCGAGCGGATCGACGAGGTGATGGCCCGGCTGCAGGTGGTGCTGCCCGCGTACCTGGTCTTCACGAAATGCGACCTCGTCCCCGGCTTCGTCGAGAGCTTCTCCGACCTGCGCAAGCGCGAGCGGGGTCAGATCTGGGGGTTCACCGCCTCGACGGCCGATCGGACCGCGCCGGGCGAGCTCTTCCGGGAGCGGTTCCAGGAGCTCGTCGCGGTGCTCGAGGAGCGCGCCCTGGCACGCCTCGGCGAGGAGCGCGGGCTCACGGCGCGGGAGAAGATCTGGCAGTTCCCGCAGCAGCTCGCGACGCTGGAGGACAACCTGGCGCTGCTCGTGGAGACGCTCTTCGCGGAGAACGTCTACCAGGACACGCCCATCCTCCGCGGCGTCTACCTCACGAGCGGCACGCAGGAGGGGCGTCCCCTGGACCGCGTGATGGGCGCGATGGCGGACGCCTTCGGCCTGCGACCCCAGCTCGGCGCCGAGACGCCGGTGCTCGAGGCGAAGAGCTACTTCCTGCGCGACGTCTTCCAGAGGGTGATCTTCCCCGACCGGCACCTGGCGGTGAAGAACGCCAGGTCCGTCCGCCGGCAGTCGCTCCAGCGCTGGGGCCTCGCCGCCGCGGCCGCCGCCGCGGCGCTGCTCCTCTTCGCCCTGCCGCTCAGGGCGTTCGTGCTCAACCGGAGCCTGGTGCGATCCACGGGGGCGCTCGTCACCCAGGCCGCGGCCGCGCTCCAGGACCAGCGGGGCGGACCGAAGCTCGCGGCGCTCGACCCGCTGCGCGAGCGGCTCGACCAGCTCCGGCGGTGGGAGGAGGACGGCCCGCCGTTCTCGATGCGTTTCGGCATGTACCAGGGCGACTCGCTCGTCTCCGGTGCGCGGGACCTGTACGCGGCGGCCGCGCGCCGCCTGGTGATCGAGCCCGTGTACGGACTCGAGGCGGAGGAGCTCGAGGCCTTCGTCCGGGAGTACGAGACGAGCGGCGCCCCTCCGACCGAGACCGCGTATGCCGCCGCGTACGACAAGCTGAAGCTGGATCTGCTCCTCTCGGGCCCCAAGGCTCCCGGGGAGCCGGTCGCCTCCGAGGCGGACCGGGCGTGGGCGGTGCAGCGCATCACCGACCGCTGGACGGAGGGGGCGACGGCGCGCGAGGCCGCGGCCGTGAAGAAGGTGACCGCGAACGCGGAGCTCTTCCTCGCGATCCTCTCCGAGGAGCCCGCGCTCGGACTCGTCCGGTACGACGACCTCGTACGGCGGGTCCGGGTGGTCCTGAACCGCGTGCCCTACACCTCGCTCGCGACGCAGCGGCTGGTGCAGGCGGTGGAGCCGAGGGGGTTGGGGCTCACGCTCCCGGCGCTGCTCGGCGAGCCGATGTCGACGCTGCGGAGCGAGGGGCGGATCCGGGGCGCGTTCACGCGCCAGGGCTACGAGGAGGTGGTGAAGCCGCTCCTCGACGACCCCTCGAGCCTCCTCGAGCCGTGGGTGCTGGCGCGAGATGGAAAGGACGCGGAGGAGCGGCTCGCCGAGGCGGTGAAGCGGCTGCGCACCCGGTACTTCGAGCTCTACGTGGACGAGTGGCGCCGCTTCGTCGACGGCATCGCGGTCGATCCCGACGCTGCTGGCGGAGCGATGGCGGCGCTCATGGAGCTCACCCGGGGCGAGCCTCCGCCCCTGGTGCGCCTCTTCCGCGGCGTGGCCCACCACACCCGGATCGGCGGCCTCGGCCGTGTGGCGAGCGGCGCGCGGCAAGGCGTGCTTGACCGGCTCCAGAAACGGATGGGCTCCAAGGGCGCGGTGGTGGTCGCGGCGACGCAGGAGGATCCGGCGGCGAAGGAGCTCGGTCCCCAGGGCGTCGAGCGCGCCTTCGCGGGCCTCGTGGTCTTCGCGGTACCGCCCGACGCTCTTCCCGGCGCCGTGGCCACCGCGGTCGGCGGGGGAAAGACCGATCCGCAGCAAGCCCCGCGCAGCCTCCCGATCGACTACTACCAGGAGCAGCTCGTCTTCGTCCGCGACGCGCTCCTCACCGCTCGTGAGGGGGGCGATCCGCGCGCCCTCACCGAGCGGGTGGCCTCCGCGCGTACCCGCATCCGCGCGCTCCTCGACGCCGCCCAGATCGGCTGGCGCCCGCGCCTCGAGGCGCTGCTCTGGCCGCCGATCAACGCGGCGAGCAACGCCACCGCGCAGGAGGCGGCCGGCGGCGCCGCGCGCGCCTGGTGCACCAGCGTCGCCGGGCCGTACCGGCAGCGGCTCGAGGGGCGGTACCCGTTCCGCGCGGACGGCGGCGACGCCTCGCTGTCGGACGTGACGGAGTTCTTCCGCCCGGGCGGCGAGCTCTGGGGCTTCTACGATCAGTACCTCAGGTCCGACGTGCCCCGCGGCGGCGACGGCTTCCAGTTCGCGAAGCAGCTCGGCGGAGCGACCGGCTTCCAGACGGGACTGCTCGGCTACCTCGAGCGCGCCCAGGACGTCACGCAGGTGCTCTTCTCGCCCGGTGTCGTCGAGCCGCGGGTCCAGCTCACCGCGCGGATCCGGCCCACGCCCGGCGTGGCCGTGGTCTGGCTCGAGGTGGACGGGCAGAAGCTCGACTACCGGAACGGGCCCGAGGAGTGGCACCGGCTCGCCTGGCCGGGCCCGAGCCGCGGGCAGGGCGCGTCGCTCCGCGCCCGGGCCGCGAGCGGACAGGAGGAGATCGTCCAGCAGGAGGGCGACTGGGGCCTCTTCCGGCTGATGGAGGCGGGGCGAGTGAGGGGCGAGGCCGGAAAGGACCTCAGCGTCACCTGGAACCTGCCCTCGCTGGGCACCGAGATCACGATCGACTTCCACCCGGAGCGCGCCGACACCCCGTTCTTCGGCACCCGCAAGCGCCGCGGCGGGAAGTTCCTCGCCCCGTTCCGCTCGGGCCTTCTGCCGCCGGCCGAGATCGGCCGGGGCGCGCCCGCGTGCGGCGAGGAGGGCCAGCCGTGAGCGGCGTCGCGATCTTCGGCAAGCTCCCCGCGCAGGGAGACTTCCTCCGGGTGGACGCGACCGGCCCCTCCGCCGAGCTGCTCGTGAGCTGGCTGCACGAGGCGATCGAGCCCATTCACCGGGCGGCGATGACGCTCCCTGCCGCGCCGATCCGGTTCCTGCTCGCCGCGCCCGGCGCGGGCGAGGCGGCGGTCGGGACCATGATCGCGAGCCGGGACCGCGT
>JAEZXM010000392.1 GCA_023419875.1 Pseudomonadota bacterium
GGGCAGGGGCCGGCGGTGCTGCTCCTGCACGGGTGGGGTGGGCGCGCGGGCCAGCTCGCGCGGTTCGCCGACGCGCTCGTCGCGGCCGGGTGCACCGCGATCGCCATCGATGCCCCGGCGCACGGGAGCTCGAGCGGGCGCGTCGCCTCGGTCCCGCTGTACGCGAAGGCGATCGCCGCCGCGGTGAAGGAGGCCGGCGCGCGAGCCGCGGTCGGCCACTCGTTCGGCGGGGCCGCCCTCACGTTCGCGGTCGCGAACGGCCTCGACCTCGAGGCCGCGGTCCTGGTGGGCGCCCCCGCGACGCCGGTGCTCTACGTGGAGGAGTTCAGCAACGCGTTCGGGCTCGGCGCGCGGGCGAGGGCCGAGCTCCGCAAGGTGCTCGAGGCGCGGGTCGGTCACCGGTACGAGGAGCTGGACCTCGTGCGTACCATCGCCTCGGCGCGGGCGCCCGCGCTCGTGATCCACGACAGGGACGATCGCGAGGTGGCGCACGCGAGCGGCGAGGCGCTGGCCGCCGCCTGGCCCGGGGCGCGCCTCCACCTCACCTCCGGGCTCGGCCACCGGCGCATCCTCAGGGACGCCGCGGTCGCGGCCGAGATCGCCTCGTTCGTGGCCTGGCGGCTCGCGTGAACGCGGTCGCCGTCACATCGCCCGCGTCTGCTTGTAAAACCACTGCAGGGTCTCCGCGGAGCCCTCCTCGTCGACGTTCTCGACGGAGAGGGCCAGCTCGCCGCTCGCCGGGGGGAGCACCTCCTTCAGCTTCCACGCGCCGTCGAGGCGTCCGAGGGTCCAGAACTCGATCCAGGGGGTCACGTCCCGATCCCGGCTGATGAGGAGCCCGCCGCGCTCCAGGCTCCGCTGGGCATGGGCGCTGATCCGGACCACGAACTCGTCCCGTGCGTTCTCGCGGAGGTTGCGGACGAGGACGAGCTCGGCCTTCCGCACGCAGAGGTTCCGGAACTCGAGCTTCTCGCGGCGCTTCTCCCGTTCGGCGAGCTCGGCGCGCAGGGCCTCGGCCACCTCCGGGAAGAGATCCGCGGCCGGCACCGCGTCCGGGGTCCCGCGCTCCCGGGCGAGCGTGACGTCGAGGAACACCCTCCGCGCGCGCTCGATCATCGCCTGCCGGTTCCAGAGCGGGTCCGTCTGGACGAGGAAGTTCAGGAGCCGCTCGATCCGCGTCGCCTTGGTCTCCGTCTCCGCCTCGAGCGCTGGGCCCATCGGTCCCGCCTGCCCGGCGGCGTCCCCGTAGATCCGGTCGCGGCCGAGGTCGGTGAACTGCTCGAAGAAGTTCTCGTCCCGGAGGACGTCCGACTCGCTCGTCTGCTCGATCTCCCGGAGCAGCCAGGCGTCGCCCCGGCGCTGGAAGGTCCAGAACTCCTGGAACTGCGCAGCGCTCGTGTCCCCCCGGACGAACGCCCCGGTGCGGTCGTCCACGTAGTGGTCGCGCGCGGTCGCGGTGACGAGCGCGGTGAACTCGCGCTGGTCCGCGGCGTGCGGGTACCGGAGGTTCACGAGGTCGATCGCGTCCACGTGGAGCTCGGCGATCCGGTTGATCTCGTGGTTGGCCGACATGCCCCGGAGCTGGGCGGCATGCTGCTCCCAGAGATCGGCCATGAGGAGCGGCCTCATCGGCTCGTAGTCCCGGGCCTCCCAGCACCGCTGCAGCTCGAGGAAGACCGCGCGGGCGCGCTGCTCGAGCTTGGCCGGGTCCATCTCCCCGTCCACCCGCGCGAGGAACTCGAGGAGCTTGCGGGTCTTGCCAGCCTTGCGCTCGATCTCGGCGCGATCGAACACGTGGTCGAGCTCGCCCTCGTCGTTCTTCTTGCTCCTCGCGACGGCAATCACCACGGCAATCGCCACGACCAGCAAGGAGAACATGAAGGCGCCGCCGCCCGAGCCCCCACCGCCACCGCCGCCACCCGACGATCGGCTCGAGTACCCGCCCCCGGAGCTACGGCCACCACCGCCGCCGCCTCCTCCTCCGCCGCCCTTGTTGTGTACCGCGAGGTCGCCGGCGAAGAAGGTGTGGGGTCCCTCCGTCCGGAGGTTGTAGACCCGCACCGGCTCCCGGACGCGTCGTAGCCCGACGACCCGCTCCTCCCGCAGCGCCTCACCCGCACGCGCGAAGAGACATTCTCCGACCTTCAAGGCGGCGACCGTCCGGAACGTCCCGTCCCCGACGAAGAACGGGTGCTCGGCCGTGACCTTCAGGATTGTGCGCTCCGTCTCGAGCTCGACGTACTCGTCCACCTCGTGGACGAGGACCTCCCGGACCAGCGTCGACACCAAGCTCCCTTCCGGCGTGAACGCGAGCAGCTCGTCGCCGGGCCGCACCGCGTCGATCGCGACCTCCCTGCCATCGGCGCGCGTCACCGGTGTACCCGGCAGGAAGCACCCGCCGCCGCCGCGCGCCGCGGCGAGGGAGGGTGTGAGGAGGATGGCGAGGACGGCGGCGAGCGCCGCCCACGGCATTGACGGCCGGCCGCGCCGGCTCGCATCGTGCGTGGTCATGGTCGAGCAGGCCGGACGCCGGCCCCCCACAGCGAGGTTCATCCGTGCAGCGCAGCGAGGATGCCGCCCAGCACCGCGGCGGCGACGACGACGCTCACCGCCAGGATGCTCGCCCCCACGACGCGCCCGAAGTACTGGGCCACCGCGACGTTGCCGCGCGCGATCTCCTTGTCCTCGTCGAGGTTCGGGGTGAGCCGCCCGATGAGGCGCGGGAGCACCGCCGAGGCCCCGAGGATCATTGCGACGCCGACGAGCCCTCCCACCACCGAGAAGGCCACCCCCAGGAGCACGTCCACCACGATCGGTTGCATGCAGGTCCTTTCGAGCGCGCCAGCGCCGCCCCAGTATACGGGGGCCGGGACGGCTGGCGGGGCCCGCGGTCTCGTGACCCTCGGAACCGAAGTGCCGGACGAAGTCCCCGAGCAAACACCGGCACGCGCGCCCACCCCGGACGAACCGCGCGACGATGCGCCATTCCGGGGCCCTGGACGCGCACGGCGCATCCGGTAGGTTCCACGCGTGCGACGCCCCGGAACGTTCCTCCTCGTCCTGTCCTTCGCCGCCTTCGTCTCGCTCGGCCTGCCCGACACCGTGCTCGGGGTCGCCTGGCTGAAGGTGCGCGAGGCGTTCGGGCTCTCGTCGGCGGACACCGGGGTCGTGCTCGGGTTCGGCGTGGGCGGCTACTTCCTCTCCGGCCTCCTCGCCGGCCGGCTCGTGCGCGCGCTCGGCGTGGGCGCGCTCCTCGCCGCCAGCAGCGGCCTCGTCGCGCTGGGCCTCGTCGGCTACGCGGTCGCACCGAGCTGGAGCCTGTTCTTCCCGATCGCGGCGCTGATCGGCCTCGGCTCGGGCGCGATCGACTCCGGGCTCAACGCCTACGCCGCGCACCACTTCCCGGTCCGGTACATGAGCTGGCTTCACGCATCGTGGAGCGTCGGCGCCACCATCGGCCCGGCGATCATGACGGCCGGCATCTCGGTGACGGGTTCGTACCGTCCCGGATACGCCATCCTCGCCGCGGCGCTCGGGTCCATGGCCCTCGCGTTCTCCGCGACCCGGCGCTCGTGGGACGACCCGGGGGACGTCGCCGATCCCGCCCCGGCGGGCGCGGCCGGCACGGCGGTCGAGGCGGCGAAGGATCCCGGGGTGCGCGCCGTCCTGCGGCGCGGGATCGTCTGGGTGCACATCGTCTTCTTCTTCGTCTACACCGGCGTCGAGACGGGTACGGGGTTCTGGTGCGCCACGATGCTGCGCGAGGCGCGCGGGCTCTCCGTCGAGGCCGCCGGCTTCTGGACCGCGGTCTTCTGGGGCGCGCTCACCGCGGGCCGGGTCGGCCTCGCCTTCGTGCTGGATCGTTTCGGCCCCGACCGCCTCCTGCGCGTCGTCACCTTCACGGCGCTCGCCGGCGTCGGCGCCTTCGCGGCGCTCCCCGGCCTCGCGGGGCGCCTGGGCCTCGTCGTGCTCGGGGCGAGCCTCGCGCCGATCTTCCCGACCGTGATGGCGCGCACGCCGGCCCGCCTGGGCACGGAGGTGACGCACCACGCGGTCGGCTTCCAGGTGAGCGCGGCCACGCTCGGGAGCTGGGTCCTGCCCTCCGGCTACGGCCTGCTCGCGGCGCAGGCCGGCGTCGCCGTCATCCCCTGGGCGCTCCTCGGGGCGATGGTGCTCCTGCTCGGGCTCCACGAGGTCCTGCTGCGGGGGACGCCCGGCCGGGCGAGTTAACGCGCTCGCCCGGCGCCGCCGCCCGTCGCCGCCCGTGCCGCGCCGTGCGCGGGCAGCACGAACACCACGAGCGCGACCGCGAGGTCGATCCAGGTCCCGATGCCGAAGAGCCGGGCGACGGACCCGGTCTGGTCGTGGCCCCAGCCGATGAGCTTCGCCCCGACGAGCGTGCCGACGCCGAAGATCGATGCCGCGCAGAGCGCCAGGCCGGTGGCCCGCATCCGCGAAGGGACGAGATCGGTCACGACCTGAACCATCGTCGTCCAGAACAGCCCGTACGAGAGGCCGTGGAAGAGCTGGAGCGCGATCACCGCGGCCGCGCTCGTCGTCCAGGAGAGCAGCCACCACCGGACCGCGCTTCCGAGGAAGACCCCGGCGAGGAGCGCGCGCGGCGGAAACCGCCGCGCGAGCCACGGGAACGCCATCATGACCGAGACCTCGGCCACGACACCGGCGGTCATCCCCCAGCCCGTGACCCAGGGCGGGAGGCGGAGCTCGTCCACGAACCGGCCCATCCAGAGCGTGTAGGGCATGCAGGCCAGCCAGTGGACGGAGCAGGCGACGAGGAGGAGCACCAGCCGGGCGTTTCCGAGCAGCACCCACAGATCGCCCGGGGCGCCTCGCTCGCCCGCGACGACGGGCTCCGGGACGAGCCGCCGCGCGGCGATCGCGTAGGCGACCGCGAACCCGGCGATGGTCCAGGGGATGATCGGATCGCCGGGAAGGTTCCCGCGCCAGGCGAGCACGTAGCCGAGCACGGTGGCGAGCACGGCGAAGCCGATGGACCCGTACATTCTCAAGTGGGAGTAGGACGTGCCCGGGTGCTTCCGCACGTACCCCACGCTGAGCGCGTCGAGCATCGGGATGAGCCCGCGATCGCCGACCGCCATCAGGATGAGCACCGCACCCACCGTCAGCGGCGTCCGGGCGAAGGGCAGGAAGAGCGCGCAGAAGGCCGCCCAGGCGGTCACCCATCCGATCACCCGGACCGTGTTCCCGATCCGCTCCGCGACGCGCGCCCAGAGCACGCCCGCGAAGAGGGCGGGGATCCCGGGCAGCATCTGGACGGTGCCGACCTGGTCCCCCGTGAAGCCGCGGTCCTTGAGGTACTTCGCGAGGAACGGGAGCGCGGTGCCGGCGGTGGCGAAGAAGAGGAAGTAGACGAGCCGGAGCCGGCTGCCTTCCCCGTCGAGGATCTCCCGGAGCCGGACGCCGGTGCGGGAGGAGGGAGCGGACATCGCGCCCCTGAGTATCACGGAACCTTCGGCCGCGCGCACGCCGGCCGCACCCTGCGGCAGGCGCGCGCATCGACTGCGGCGCAGGCGCCCGGATCGGAGGGTGAAATAGCCGGAGGTTATCGAACATGGT
>JAEZXM010000447.1 GCA_023419875.1 Pseudomonadota bacterium
ATGGGCGACGGCTTCTCGCGCACGCTCGTGAACTGAACGGCGCCGTCCGGGATCGGACGGGCGCGAGCTCTCAGTCCTCGTCCTCCTCGTCCACGGCGCCGTTCGTCCTCCCTTCGTCCTGAAGGCCCCACTGGTTGATCCGCTTCAGGACGGTGCTCTTCGCGATCTGCAGCTCCTTCACCACCGCCGCGCGGCGGCCGCCGTTGCGGCGGAGCGAGAGGCGGATCGCCTCGCGCTCGATCTCCTCCATGGTGAGGCCCTTCACCCAGAGCACGCCGTCGTCGGCGCCTTCGGTCGGGGAGGCCCGCGTGTCCTCGAAGGTGATCGCCGAGGCCGGGATCTCCCGGCCCTCGCCCCGGAACAGCAGCGCGCGCTGGACCACGTTCCGGAGCTGCCGCACGTTGCCCGGCCAGTCGTACACCTCGAGCTTCGCGAGCGCCTCCTCGGACCAGGCGAGGTCGAGGCCACGCGGGGCGGCGCGGGCGAGGAAGGTGTCGGCGAGCAGCCGGACGTCCCCCTTCCTCCGCCGGAGGGGAGGGACGGAGATGGGAACCACGCACAATCGGTAGAAGAGGTCCTCCCGGAACTTCCCCGCGCGGACCTGGGCCCGCAGGTCGCGGTGCGTCGCGGCCACGATCCGGACGTTCACGGTGATGGGCCGCGAGGAGCCGACCCGCTTCACCTCGCCGAGCTCGAGCACGCGCAGGAGCTTCGGCTAGAGGTCCACCGGCAGCTCGCCGATCTCGTCGAGGAAGATCGTCCCGCCGTCGGCCTCCTCGAAGGCGCCCTTCCGGAGCCGCTCCGCCCCCGAGAACGAGCCCTTCTCGTGGCCGAACAGCTCCGACTCGATGAGCGTCTCGGCGATCGCCGAACAGTTCACCGGGATGAACGGCCCGGCCGCGCGGCCGGACCGGGCGTGAAGCGCCCGGGCGACGAGCTCCTTCCCGGTTCCGGTGTCGCCGAGGATCGTCACCGCCGCGTCCGAGGGCCCGACGCGCCCGACGAGATCGAACACCTCGCGCATCGCCGGGTCGCTCGAGAGCATGCCCTCGAACGGCGGCGGCCGGTCCCGGTCGGCGCGCTCCCGCGCCTCGAGCACCACCTCGGCGTCGCCGAGGCGGAGCACCGCCCCCAGCTCGAGCTGCGCGCCATCGATGCGTGCGCCGCCCACCCAGGTCCCGTTCGTCGAGCCGAGGTCCGTCGCCTGCCAGCGGCCCTCGCGCGCCTCCAGCCGCAGGTGGCGCGCGGAGACGAACGGATCGTCCACCCGCACCTCGCAGCCCGGGTCCGTGCCGAGCGTGAGCCCGGCCGCGGGGAGCGGGAACGTCCGCTCGCGACCCGCCTGCCGGATCCGGATGCGCGCGGGCGGCGCGTCCTCGGGAGCGGTCTGCGCGCGGAGCACGGTCGCTTTCGAGACGCGCGTCTGGTCGTCCTCGGTGGCGCCCGCCGCGCGGAAGAGCGCCCGCCAGGTGCCGAGCGCGATCTCCGCGCCGTCGGCGAGGACGGCCTCGGCCACCTCCGCCCCGTTGACCGCAGTCCCGCGGCCCGAGTGGTCGCGGAGCAGCCAGGAATCACCCTGTCGCTCGATCACCGCCTGGAGGCGCGACAGCGTCGGATCCGGCAGCGACACGTCGTTCTCGGGCGCGCGGCCGATGCGCGTCGAGACTCCCAGCGCCACGCGGAGGAGCTCCTCCCCGCGGCGAAAGAACGCCAGCTCGGGCATGACGGGCGAGGCTAGCGGACGGGCCCGACCGCGGCAACTGGGTTTCTCCCGCCCGGGCCCGCCAGCGGGGCATCCCGCTGCGTCGGGTCGGCCGGCGCTTTCACCCGCGCCCGCACAGCTCCTCGAACTCCGCGTCGCCACGGAGCCCGTCGAACATCGAGTCGGCGCGGAGCCACTCGTTCACCTTGCCGGCGTCGAGCGCCAGCGCGCGCTGGAGCGCGTCGAGGGCGCGCTCCCGCTTCTTCCAGAGCGCGTAGAGCGCCGCGCGGTTGTAGTGGAGCAGGAGGTCCTCTCCCGAGAGCGCCGCCGCGCGCTCGTACGCGCGCTCGGCCTCGGCGAAGAACCCCTTCTGCGCGTAGCAGATGCCGAGGTCGAGGTGGGCCTCGAAGCACTTCGAATCGAGCCGCACGACCTCCTTGAGCTGAGCGATGGCGGCGCGAAAGTCGCCCTCCTCCATCTGGAGCGACGCGAGCTCGTGGCGCGGGAAGGGATCGGACGGCTCGAGCGCGATGGCCGCCTCGATCTCCCGCACCGCCTCGGCCGTCTCGCCCTGGTCCGCCAGCGTGAGCCCGAGGTTCAGGTGCGCGTCCGGGTGGTCCGGGTCGAGGCGGATGGCCTCGCGGTACTGCGCGGCCGCCATGTCCTGGCCGTGGGACGCGAGGAAGCAGGCCAGGTTGTAGTGGGCGGTGGCGCTGTCGGGCTCGAGCCGGATCGCGGTGAGGTACTCGGAGAGCGCCTCGCGGAAGTCCTTCTTCTCCGCGAGCACGGTGGCGAGGTTGTCGTGCGCGTGGGCGGACCGGGGATCGAGCTCGATGGCCTTGCGGAACTCGCGGGCGGCCTCGTCGAGCCAGCCGCGATCGGCGAGCTCGATGCCGCGCGCGTTGTGGTCGTCCGACGAACGGACGCGATGGTCTCGCTTCTCCGGGCTCACGGGCGTGGCAGGGGATCTAGCTGGGGTGCCTGGGACAGTCCAGGTAGAATCCCGGACGTGACGCGCGGAGGCTGGATCGTCCTGGGAGTGGCCGCGGCGGCGGGCCTGGGTGCGGCAGTGTGGCTCGCCCGGCCGGAGGAGCCGCCGAGCGAGGAGCAGCGGATCCGCGCGCTGTTCGACGGGGCTGCCCGCGCCGCGGAGGAGCGCGACACCAACGAGGTGATCGAGATCCTGTCCGAGCGGTTCGTGGGCGGTGGGCGCGAGCTGGGTGGGGAAGCCTCTCGCGACGAGGTGAAGCGGCTCGTCGCGTTCGAGCTGCTGCGGGGCGCGTGGGTGTCGGTCCAGATCATCGACGCCAAGGTGGTCGTGCGGGAGTCGCTCGCACGGGCGGCAGTGGACGCGGTCCTCTCCCGTGCGTCCGATCCCGGGAAGCGCCTCTCCGACCTCCTTCCGGGCGAGTACTCGCTGCACCGCTTCGACCTCGAGCTCGAGCGCGAGGGCGACGAGTGGCGCGTGGTGTCGGGCACCTGGCGGCACATCGGGCTGGAGCAGGCCCTCTCCGGGCCCGAGCTGCCCGATTGGTGAGCCGGACGGCCGCGCGTATCCTCCTCGGTGAATGGCCGAGTACACCCTCCTCGAACCGTCCGAGATCGCCGCGGCGCTGGCGCGCTACGGCCTGCCCGCCCCGTCGAGCGCCCGACCCGAGCCGCGCGGTGCGGTCAACACGGGCTGGCACGTCTGGTCCGGAGGCCATCGGTATTTCCTGAGGGTGAACGAGGGCAAGGGTGAAGCCGACGTCCGCTTCGAGGCGGAGGTCCACCGGTACCTCGGCCAGGCCCGGTTCCCGGCGCCGGAGGTCCGGATCGCGGCGGACGGACGGCCCTTCACGGAGGTCGCCGGGAAGCCGGCCCTGCTCTTCGCCTACGCGCCGGGCGAGGAGCTCGCGCCCGCGGCGATCACGCCGGAGCGGTGTCGCCGCCTGGGCGAGCAGCTGGGGCGGCTGCACGAGCTCGCCGCCGGGTTCCCCTCGGCCCGCCCGAACCCCTTCGGTCGGGCCTGGGTCGCCGAGCGGGTGCGCGACATCGAGGAAGCGCCCGCCGATGCGGAGGTCGAGGCCGTCCTGCCCTTGCTCCGCGACGAGCTCGCCTTCGCGCAGCGCCTCCCGGGCGCTCCGCGCGGGCTCGTGCACGGTGACCTCTTCCCGGACAACGTCCTCTGGATCGGCGATCGCGTGAGCGCGATCCTCGACTGGGAGATGAGCGGGGTGGACCCCTTCGCCTACGACCTCGGCGTGGCGGTCAACGCCTGGTGCTTCGACGGGAGCTTCCTCGCCCCCCGGGCGAACGCGCTCCTCGCCGGCTACGCCGGCCGGCGGAAGCTCGAGCCCGAGACGACCGAGGCGCTCTACGAGTGGTCGCGCTTCGCCGCGCTCCGGTTCACGGTGGCGCGGCTCCGAGGCTACCGGCCGCCCGGCGCGTACGGGCCGGTACCTCCGGGCAAGCACTGGCACGACTTCCGCGACCGGCTCGCGCTCCTCCGCGGAATGGGCGAGCCGGAATACCGGGGACTGCTGGGGGTGTGATCAGTTCACAGTCGTCGGTTCGCAGTCTTCAACCGTGAACCGTGAGCTGAGAACCGCCTCACAGCCCGCTCGTGAACAGCCAGTTCCCGTCGATCTTCTTGAACGTCATCCGGTGCACGTCCGAGTCGCGCCGGGCCACCGGGCCGTTGGGGGTCGTGACCCGATAGAACTGCTCGAAGTTGACGTCCGCGCGCGCCTCCCCGGGCGCCGTGACCTCGATGGTCCGGAGCGCGAGCTGGAACTTGAGGTCGGTGATCTGCGAGAGCTCCTCGAGCCGGACCGCCAGGCCGGCGCGATCCACGTCGTCGTTCGGCTCGGGGGTGCCCGAGTTGTCGAAGTAGCCGGGGTGAGCCAGATCGAGCACCGCCTGGGCGTCGCGCCGCTCCATCGCCTGCCGGTACGTCTCGAGGAGGGACGCGATCGCGCGCGTCTCGGGCGAGTCCTTGATCTCCGTCCCGGGGAGGAGCCTGGGGGCGCAGGCGAGGCAGGCGGCGCCGAGTGCGAGGATCGAGAGGGAGCGGATCGTCATGGCGGGACTCTGGCCCGGCGGCCCGGCGCGGTCAACGGAAACCCAGCCTCGGCACCGCCGGCCTCTCCGGGTGGCTCCCCCGCCGCCCGCCGACGACTACACTTCGGCCCCATGACCGGCCCGAGCTACGAAGCGTTGAAGGTGTTCTTCGAGGGAGCGAAGGTGGCGCAGGCGGCGACCCGGCCGCTGTCCCGCGAGGCGCGGGTGAACGTTCGCCTGGCGGAGGGGACCGCGCGCTTCACCATGGAGTCCGGATCGCCGGCGCTCCTCCCCGGGGCCGCGCCCGAGCCGGACTTCACGCTCGACCTGCCGGACGGCGCGGTCCGCCGCCTCACCTCGCTCCGGAGCGACGACGTGGGCGAGTTCGGCGTCGAGTTCTTCAAGCTCGTCCTCGACCGGGATCCCGACCTCAAGGTCCGCATCCACCTCGACGCGCCCGTCTCGCGCCTCCTCTCGCACGGCTACCTGAAGGTCCTCGCGCAGGGCGGGCTCAAGGTCACCTGGTGGCTGCTCCGGAACGGGGTGAAGAACCCGATGGCCGCGATCGAGCGGCTGCGAGGGACGCGCTAACGACCCGCCGCGCGCGTCTCCTCCCAGGCGCACCGCCGGCGCGCCTGGGCGAGCCGTGCGCGGTCCGCCTCGGAGGCCTCCGCGAGCGGCGCCAAAAGCTCGGCATCCTCCGGCGCGCAGCGCGCCTCCGCGAGGGAGAGCCGCGCCTCGAGCGCCGCGAGCGGCGGCAGGCCGGCCCGGAGGGCGCGTGCGAGCTCCACGGCGGCGGTGGCGCGCTCGCCGCGCTGGAGGAGCGCGCGGCCGACGAGATAGGCCGCGAGCGGCCGGTCCGAGCGAGAGACCAGGAGGAGCCCGGCGGGATCGCGGGGCGAGAGGAGGTAGGCGCGCACGGCCGGCCCGAGCGCGGGGTCGCGGGCGGCGGCGGCCTTCACCTCGATGAGCCGGGCCTCGGGGCGCTCGGCCCCGAGATCGAGCGCCTCCTCCCAGCGCGCGAGCGCCGCGGGGACGTCACCCGTCGTCCACGCGACGTCCCCGAGCGCGCCCGCGAGCGCCGCTTTTCGGGCGCGATCGCCGGGAAGAATCCGCGCCCTCGCCTCGCCGAAGGCCTCGAGGGCGGCCGGGACCTCCCCGGCCGCGAGCAGGACGGATCCCTTCGCGAGCAGGGCGTCCGCGTCGCCCCGAAGCTCGGCCACGCGATCGTAGAGGCGACAGGCCCTATCGATCCGGCCCTCCGCCGCGGCGACCGCGGCCTGTGCCTCGCGGTCCGCCGCCTCCCGGGCGCAGCGGCGCTCGAACAGGCTCTCGCGCGAGAACCAGCGCTCGGCCGAGATCGCGAGCTCCGGATCCCGGGGCACCCCGTCCAGAAAGGAGTGCCACTCGCGCACCAGCTCGCCGAGCGGGCGCCCGAAGGCGCCCGAGATGTCGCCGCTCGCGTATGCCGCGACCACGGGCGCCGCGCCGTCCCGCTCGAGCAGCCAGGCGAGGAAGCTGCCGGCGGCCGTGTACGCGCGGGCGGGTGCCTGGGACCAGAAGCCGGCCGGCCCCAGGATCCGTTCGAGGTCGGGAAGGTATCCCAGGTCCCGCGCCGCCCGTGACCACTGGTGCACCGTGAACGCGCCGCGGGGCCCGTCGAGCGCCACCGCCAGCCCTTCCACGAGCGCGAGCGAGGGGAGGAACCCGGCGCGGGCCGGGACACGGAGCGGACCGGGCGCGATCGCCGACGCGACCGCGTGGACGATCTCGTGGCGCAGCACGTGGTGCGGAAGCGGAGCGTCGTCGAGGTGGATCTCCCCGAGCCAGGGCTTCGTGAAGTCCGTGCGCGAGGCCCCCACGAGCCGCCGCTTCTCCTCGGGGCTCCGGTAGACGAAGACCGTGAGCCGGGGCGGGTCGGGGATCCCGAGGAGCGCCGCCACATCCGCAGCGTGGAACTCGCACGCGTCGAGGAGCTCCTGCGCCGCCGCGGCGGGCTTCTCCGACGGAAGGAACACGGTGCAGCGGCTCCCCTCCCGGCGGGCACCGAGGGCGCGCGCAATCCCCTCGCGCGGATCGAGGCTCCCGTCGCGCGCGGTACGGGCGGCCCACGCCCCGGCAGCGAGCGCGAGCCCGGCGGCGAGGAACGCGAGGCCGGTGATGGGGCCGGGGGGGCGGGCCTCATCGCCCTCCCGGCAAGAATGGCCGCTCCACCGGCGGACGAGCGCCTCGGCAAGGCCAGCGAGCGCCGCGGCCCAGCCGACCGCCTCGAGCCGTCCCAGGAGGACGCGGGCATCGAGCGGCACGGCCTCGTCGTAGAGCGGTCCGGGGAAGTACCCCCAGAGCGGATCGAGCAGGTACGCCTCCGGGCCGCGCCACGCGGCGTGGAGCCTCGCCCCGAGGAGGAGGAGCGCAACCAGGGCGTAGAGGGCGGCGGCCAGGGCGCGGCGGCCGCCGGCGGCGAAGGCGGCGCAGACAGCCAGCGCGGACGCGAGGAACGCAGAGGGGAGGGCGACGATCGGGAAGAAGCCGGCGGCGAAGAACACGCGGCACGGGCCAAAGGCGGCGCGGAGCCCCACGCCCGCAAAGAGCGCCGCGAGGAGCGCGGCGGAGACGGCGGACGCGGCCGCCCAGGCCGCGAGGGGCGAGGGCTCCGGCCGCGCACGCTCGAGCCGTACCGCGGCGATGCCGAGCCAGGGGCCCAAGAGCACCACCGCCGCGAGCGCGCCCATCTGGCCCAGCTCGTACCCCGGGACCTCGAGGAGCGGCAGGCCGGCCGCCGCCACCCCCGCCAGCGCCGACAGCGCGCCGGCCACCCGGACGGAGGGCGCAGAGGCGAGCGAAGACATGGTGCGAATCATGCCGGGACCTGTGGGACCGTCGGAGCAGGGCAGGAGCTATCTCGGGGCCCGGCCCCGGGATAACATGCTCGCCGATGCCCGAGAACCGGGAGCACGGGCGCGCGCCCATCGAGCTCAAGGTCGACTACAAGAAGCTCAACAGCTTCTTCGCCGACTACACGAAGAACATCTCGAAGGGCGGGACGTTCATCAGGACCAAGAAGACGCTGCCCATCGGCACGCGCTTCCTGTTCCGGCTCACCGTGCCCGGCCGGGAGATGCCCTTCGAGCTGAACGGTGAGGTGGTCCATGCCGCCGCCGGCGAGGAGGCGGGCATGGGCATCCGGTTCGTGTGGACCGAGGAGGCGCAGCGGACCGAGTTCGAGTCCGTGGTCGAGGGGCTCATGCAGGAGAGCCTCGGGCCGCTCGTCGCGCAGAAGCTGCTCCGGAAGTCGTGAGGGGCCCCCGGCCCGTCCACCGTCAGTACAGCACGTTCTCGAACTTCACCTTGGCTCCCGGCTTCACGCCGTGCTGCCGGGACCAGCCGCGGTTCACCTCGAGCACGTAGCGCGAGTCCACGCCGCCGTCGTCGGACGTGCGGCCGAGCGGCGCGCGCTCGACGATCGCCCGGACGACGCCGTCGTTGCCGATGAAGAGGATGTCGAGCGCGAGGAACGTGTTCTCCATCCAGAACCCGTTGCGGCCCTCGGCGGGGAAGACGAAGAGCATGCCGGCGTCGGGCGCGAGCTCCCGCCGGTGCATCAGGCCGCGGGCCCGCTCCTCGGGCGTGCGTGCCACCTCGACGCGGACGGCGACCGTGCCGGACGCGCCCTCGACGAGGACGCGCGCCTGGGGCGGCGGAGGGCGGGAGGTTTCGGACGGGCAGGCGGCGGAAGCGATGGCGAGGGCGAGGGCCGCGGCCCGGGTCATCGAGGGACCACGCAGTAGCTCGTGGCGCGGATGTCGCCCAGGTACCGCTGCAGCAGCATGGGATTCGTCGCCTCGAGCGTCGCGATGAAGCTCTCGTCGAGGACGACGGGCTCGCATCGGAGACCGGTCTCGCCCGAGTAACAATCCCGATCGGAGACGCACGGTTTGGAGCAGTACCCGCACGCGTCCCCGGAGCAGCTCCCGTACCGGCTGGAGGCCGGCGCCCGGGAGACGATGCAGACGAGATCGTCGCAGGCGAGATTGCCCGACTCGAAGTAGTCGCCCTCGGCCGTGAGCGGCGTCGGCGGCGGCGGCTGCCCGTCTGCGTTCCACGTGAGCTGGCACCGCGCCCCCACGTCCGGCTTGTCGCAGCCGGGGAGCGCGAGCAGCGTGATGAGCGCGATGGAGAACGCGTGGGCGCGCATGGGCTACGAGAATCGTTAGCACGGGGGTGGGCGTCCGACAAGGAACGCCCTGGGTGAAGGGGGAGGCGTTCACACTGCCCTACAGCCTCTCCACACCTGGCGAATCCGGCCGACCGTTCCATTGCCCCTCCCGTCACCTTTGGCTACGATGCCCCAAAGACACGGGACGCACCGGATGAGAACGACGCTCATTCTAGCGATGTGCATTGCCGTTGCGCCCCTCTCCGCTCGTGCGGAGGAGATGCCGGGCATCGATCTCTCCGCACCCGGGGAGGAATCTCCTCCCGCACCCCCGGGCGAGCCTGCGAAGCCGGCCGACTCGGGCGAGCTGCCGGCGATCGACCTTTCCAAGCCGCAGCAACCCTCCGAGGAGGCCAAGCCGCAGCCGGTGCTGCCCTTCTCCGAGAAGGACGTCGCGCTCGGGGACAAGGTGAAGGCAGTCCAGCGGAAGGGGTTCCTCAAGCGGCACCGCTTCGAGGTGGCGCCGCAGCTTTCGCTGTCGGTGA
>JAEZXM010000406.1 GCA_023419875.1 Pseudomonadota bacterium
CGGTGGCCTCGCCGGACACGTTTCGGATCGCGCCATCTACCTCGTGCTCGGCGTGGTCGCGTTCGCCTTCCTCGGCGCGGTCCTCTACGACCGCGCGGCCGGCGTGAGCCGCGGGCCGCTCTTCCCCATCTCCGGGCTGGCGTTCTACGGCGGCCTGCTCGGCGGCGGCCTTGCCTTCGTCGCCGGCGCGCTCCTGCTGCGCCTCCCCCTCCTTCGGCTCGCCGACTGCATCGCGCCCCCGCTCGCGCTGGGACACGCCATCGGTCGCGTCGGATGCCTGCTCGGCGGCTGCTGTTTCGGGCGGCACGTCGAGGAGGGCGGCCTGCTCGATCGGCTCGGGCTCGAGCGGATCCCGGTCCAGGCGTTCGAGTCGCTCGGGCTCGTCGCGCTTGCGGTCGTGGTGGCATGGGCGCCGCTGCGCCGCGCGGGCGATCGCGTCCTCCTCTACCTGACCGGCTACGCGCTCCTCCGCAGCGTGCTCGAGCTCTGGAGAGATGACGTGCGCGGCGAGCTGCTCGGCCTGGGGAGCTGGCTCTCTCCCGCCCAGGTCACCTCGCTCGCGATCCTGCTCGGGGTTGCCGGCGTGCTGGTCTTCCGGCGCGCGCGCGGGCCGGACCCTGTCCCGCCCGCCGAGCCATCGCCCTGAGCAGCGCGGCGAGCGCGAGCAGCGCTCCCCCGCCCACGGCAGCCCCGCCCGACCCGCAGCCGGCACTCACGCTTCCCGGGCCCGGATCGCCCCCGGGGTCCGGCGGCGGAGGTGGAGGCGGAGGCGGGAGCGCCGTGCCGTGCTCGTACGCGCCGCGGTCGATCGTCCCCACCACGGCGCGGGCGGTGCTCCCGACCCCATGGACCGGCGAGAACGCGGGCACGCCGAGCGGCGACGGGAACGGGTGGCCCGAGAACGCGGGCGGCGGCGCGAGGCCCGCGTCCACCACCGGGCTGCCCGGGCCGGCGGGGCGGAGATCGAGCGCGCTCAGGTCGTCGATCTGCACCAGGCCCGGATCGGCTCCGGTCGTGGTCCCGGTCCACTCCGGCGGGACGTTGGTCGATCCGGCCGAGACCCAGTTGTTGGTCCCGGCCACCGCCCTCCCCTGCGTCCAGTTCGCCTCGGCCTCGCGGAGCATGTTCACCGGTCCGCCGCCGCGCCTGGCGAAGACGTTGCTGTGCATCTCCACGCTCTCGAGCGCGTCGAAGAGCCGGAACACCGCCCCCGTGCCGCCCGCGACGATCACCGTGTTGAAGGCGAACCGGTAGCGTCCCCGGCTCTGCCCGGTGGCGTCGCCGCCGAACCGGAAGGCCGCGAAGCCCTGATTCGAGCCGCGCTTCACGAAGACGTTCCCCACCACGTCCGAGTCCTCGCGCGCCTGGTTCTCCGGGACCCCGCCCACGGGGTCCGGCCCGATGAGCTCGAGCTCGTGGTAGTACGCGCCCTCGATCCAGTTCGCGTAGATCTCGTTCCGCTCGGCCCGCGACTTCACGTTGTTGCCGCCGTTGGCGTCGTGGACCCAGCAGTACTGCATCCGGAACACCGAGCCGGGGTGGGCCACCTCGTCGGTCGCCATGTAGATCTGGTGATCCCCGTCGCCCTGTCCGCAGTGGTGGACCTCCACCCGCTCGAGCAGGAACGACCCGGAGTCGTTGTCCGCTCCCAGGATGCCGTGCTGCGGGCAGTCGTGCACCACGCTGTCGCGCAGGGTGATGTCGTGGGCGTGGTGGAAGAAGCAGCGGCCGGTGCCGCCGGAGAGATCGAGGTTCTCGAAGACGTAGTGGTCCCCGGCGGCCTCGAGAGTGTCGCCGCCGCCGGAGATCCGCGGACGGGTGGTGCCCACGCCGCGGACCACGATCGGCGAGGCGGCCGATCCCGCGTCGTCGAACCGGTGCCCGCCGGAGTACGTGACGCCTCCCTCGATCTCGACGATGTCGCCCGGCACGAGGCGGGGGAGCTCTGCCAGCTGCCGGTACTGCGCGGCGGCGCTGGTGCCGACCCGGTACGTCTCGGCGCGTACGGCCGTGGGGACGAGCACGAGTGCGGCGAGCATAGGGACGGGCGTGCGGCGCATGGGGCCGGATCCTGGCGCAAGGCCCGCCTCTCCGCCAGCCCCCGGGTGGTCGGCACTGCGGGTTGCCCCTCCCTCGCCTGGTGCATCGCACCCAACGTGTACCCATGCTTCCGATCTCGACAGGATTCGTACCTAGGGAGGAGGAACGTGATGAGATTCTCGATCAGAGGCAGGCACGTGCTCGGGGCGCTGGCGGGCATCGCCTTGCTCGGCCCGGCAGCGGCGCTGGCGCAGGCGGGAGGCGGCTCAGGCTCGGCACCCTCGAGCTCGAGCGGCGGGCCGGGGACGCTCGGGACGGAGGTGCCCAACGACTCGGCGGTGGCGCAGGGGTACTACCACTCGCGGAGCCGGGTGGGCGAGGACGACCGGCAGCTCGAGGAGGGCATCCGTCAGCTCCTGCTCGACAACCGCACCGCGATGGAGCAGGCGAAGCAGGCGGCCGCATCGGGCGATCCGGCCGCACAGGAGATCGTGGACGCCCGGGAGATCGTCGAGTTCAACCTCTTGAAGGGCGCGCAGGAGAGCGGGTTCGACCTCGGCGCGGGCGCCGAGGCGGGCTTCGCGGCGACCGGTTCCATGGGCGCCGACTCCTCGGACCTGCCCTCGTACGCCACCGTGGAGTCTGCGGCGGAAGCCACGGCGGACGCGAGCACGGACGCGTCGTCGGAGTCCATGGGATCGTCGGAGGAGTCGATGGAGTCGTCCGGCTCGGACGCCGGGCTCGGCGTCCAGGACGATGCCTCGACCGCCGACGATCTCGTTCAGCAGGCGCGCGACGCCAACCGGCACCAGCTCGCCTCGCTCCTGGAGCATGCGCAGAAGGCGCTGGACAACGCCGCGAACGCGACGGGAGCCAGCGTCGGCTCCGCGTCTCCGTGACGACGTTCTCGCGCGGGCCAGCCGCGTTCCGGCGGCTGGCCCGCAAAGCAGCATCTACTCGTCCGGCACCCGCACCGCGATACCGTAGGTATACGCGTACTGGGCGGGGACGTCGTTGCAGTCCCCGTCGGCGATGGGGTGGAAGGTGGCGAACGCCATCGCGCCCTCGAAGAACGTCACGAACACGGGGTCGAGCCCGTCCATGAAGTAGAAGAGCCCGGGGACCGGATCGACCACCTTGCCGGTGCCCTGCCAGTTCGAACCCGCGAACGGCAGCAGTTGCTCGGAGTCGAAGACCGTCTCCGAGTCCTGCGTGACCGTGACGTTCCCCGACGCGTCGATCTCGACCGAGGCGAGGTCGATGCTCGGACCGCTCACCGTGGTCTCGGTGCCGTCGTCCCAGGTGACGCGCTTGTCGTAGACGAGCGCGCTGTACGTGCCGGCGTCGGCGGGGTCGAAGGCGGTGGACGCGGCGTCCAGGAACGTGAAGACCGCGCCGTTGGGAGTGTCCACCATGATGTTGCCGCCGGGGGTCCCGAAGATGCGAATGGTCTCGGGTCCGTTCGACGTCGTCTCGGTCCACTCGACACAGCCGAGTGCCGCGTTGTCGGCGAACTCCGAGGTCCTCATCGTCAGGTTGCCGTACTTCCACTGTCCGTAGCAGGTCGGCTCATCCGGGAGCACCTCGTTCATGGGAACGTAGCCGTTCCCGGAAGCGTTCCCCTCCTCGTCGAAGGTGATGTGGCCGATCTCGATGCCGCCCTCCTGCGTGCGGAACTGCATGAACCCCACGCCGCCCAGGCCCTGCAGATCGGTCTGGACGAGCGGCTCGTCCAGGACGCCCAGGAGCAGGGCGGGCTCGCCCGTCCCCGTCCCGAGCTCCTCGCCCTGGCAGGCGATGGCCACCCCCGGCATCTCGTAGCAGAGCACGAGGTCCCCGTTGGGATCGGTCACCTCCAGCCCGCCGTCCGGGAGGACGGTGAAGCTGACCGTCCCCTCGTCGCCGTTGCTGACGTTGACGTACTCGATCTCGTTCGTGTCGTGGTTCACGGTCAGCGCAAGGAAGTCGCCGACCGTCGCCGCCGCCTTGTAGCTGTGGACGTTGCCGTCGCCGCCATCCCCGCCGCCGCCGCACGCCACCAGCGTTGCCGCCGCAACGATGAACGCTCGCCGCATCGCTCTCTCCCGGTGAACCCCGCGAGGCGAGCCCGGCCACGACGGAGCCGGATCGCCTCCGCAGGGCAGTCCCGGGAAGGCTACCAGGCCCGGAGGGGGCGTTTCACGTCGCCGGACTCGTACACAGGGAAAACCCTGGTTCGCGCTCCGGCGAGACGATCGGTCCTCACTCAACCCCCGGTCGCCTCCACCCCGAGATCGTGGAACTCGGGCCGCAGCCTCTGGATGCCCTCGACGTTCCTCCGTCCGAACAGGACCCGGTTCGTGAGCAGCGCCGCCGAGAGCCGGCGATCGAGGTCCACCCAGAGCGAGCAGCCGGTGAACCCGAGGTGACCGATGGCCCCGCGCGGCCCCGCCTTCCCGAACCGGGCGCCGGCCGCGGAGCCCGCCGGTGCGGGGAGGTCGAAGCCGAGCGCCCGCGGCGGGCCGGACAGGGCTGGGCTCGGCCGCGTGAACTCCTCGAGCGCCGCTCCCGCGCCGAGCCGGTTCGCGCCGCCGAGCTCCTCCAGGATGCCCTGCCCGAGCCTGCCGAGGTCTTCCGCGGTCGAGAAGATCCCGGCGTGCCCGGCGACCCCGCCGAGTGCGTAGGCGTTGTCGTCGTCCACCTGGCCGGGGTCGAGCGCCGCTGCCTGGGTCCGAACGGCGAAGCTCCCCTCCTGGCCCGGGGCGGGCTCGCGCGGCCGCGTCGCGCCGGTCGGAACGAACCGCTCCGCGGCGAGCCGCGCCGCAAGATCCGTGGCTGCGAGGTCCACGTACCCCGTCCGGCGCAGGCCGAGCGGCGCGAGCACCAGGCGCTGCGCCAGCTCGTCGAGCCGGGCGCCCCCGGCGACCTCGAGGAGCCGGCCCAGGACGATGAAGCCGAGATCGCTGTAGACGCGATCGCCCGTCCGGCCCGCGAGCGGGACGGAGAGCGAGGCGTCCAGGAGGATCCGCCGCGACCGCTCCACCGCCGCGGTCCTCCGCGGCCCGTCGAGCCCGGCAGCGGGGAAGAGCGCCCGGGCCACGGGATCCGCCGCGCACCACGAGAAGAGCGGCAGCCAGGCGGGCAGCCCGCTCGTGTGCGCGAGGAGGTGACGCGGAGTGACTGCGTCACCGCACGCGAGCTCCGGCAGGAAGCGCCGGAGCGGCGCGTCGAGGTCGAGAGCGCGCCGCTCGACCAGCACCGCCGCGACGAGCGTGGTCACGAGCTTCGAGACGCTCGCGACGTCGAACCGCGTCTCGAGGCCGACCGACGTCCCGTCCGGGAGCGCGCCGTGCGCCGAGAGGTGCACCACCGCGCCCGCGCGGAGGACGCAGCCCTGCGCCGCGGGCGCGACGCGCCCGGCGATCGCACGGTCGAGAAGATCCGAGAGCGCGGGGATGGTGGGCGCTGGGACCGGGTCCATGCCCGCCATTATCCCCCGGTCTCCTCGGCTTCGCGCGGTCCCGCGCGGACCACCCTGCCCCGCTCGAGCCGGAGCGCGTGCGTGATGCAGCGCGGGAGCTCGTCGGGCCGGTGCGAGACGAACAGGACCCCCGCGCCCGCATCCGCCGCGACGGCGTCCACCGCCTCGATCACCCGGCGCCGCCCCTGCGCGTCGAGCCCCTGGCACGGCTCGTCCAGGACGAGGAGCTCCGGATCCGCGACCAGCGCCCGCGCCACGAGCACGAGCCGCTGCGCGCCCGAGGAGAGCTCACCCAGGCTCCGCTCCTCCTCCCCCGCGAGCCCGAAGCGGATCAGCCAGTGCCGGGCCCGCGCGCGCTCCTCCTCCGTGCACGCGCGGTACAAGCCCAGCGTGCCGGTGAGGCCCGAGGAGACCACGTCCAGGACGCGCGTCGCCGCGGGGTAGTGCGCGTGGAGCTCCGGCGAGACCTCGCCGATCCGGGCCTTCACCTCCCAGATGCTCTCGCCCGTGCCGCGGCGGCGGCCGAAGAGCCGGACCTCGTTGGCGTAGGCCTGCGGGTTGTCGGCGAGGACGAGGCTCAGGAGCGTGGACTTCCCGGCGCCGTTCGGGCCCAGGAGGGCCCAGTGCTCGCCCCGGCGCATGGTGAAGCTCACGCCCTCGAGGATCGTCGTCGCGCCGTAACGGACGGAGACGTTTCGCAGCTCGACGAGCGACGCCGGTCTACGCCCCGGTACGGCGCGGCCCCGGGGGACGTGGACCCTCTCGGCCTGCAGCTCGCGCGGCGTCCGCCCGGCCCGGAGGACGAGCTCGCGCCGGCTCCCCTGGGCCACCACCCGATGGTCCCGCACGAGGAGGACGCGATCGACGCAGGCCGGGAGGTCCTCGGGCCGCGGCGTCGCGACGACGAGGTGCATCCCGCCGCCCGCGAGCTCGTCGAGCGCGGCGCGAAGGAGCTCGCGGGCCCCGACGTCCAGGCCCGCGAAGGGATCGTCGAGCACGAGCAGGCGCGGGGCGCGCACGACCGCGCGCGCGAGGAGGAGCTTCTGCGTCTCGCCGTTCGAGATCTGGAGCACGCGTCGCCCGAGGAGCGGGGCGAGGTCGAAGAGCGCGACCACGCGATCGACGCGCGCCTGATACGCCTCCTCGTCGTGCGCGGGCGGGAGGACCTCGTAGTGATTGAGCGCCTCGACGGACTGCCGCGTGAGCAGCGCCCGGACGGTGTCGCCGCTGCCGCCCTCGCTCGAGTTCCAGCGCGCCTGGTGGTACGGGCTGTAGCGATCCGCGAGCCGCCGGCGGTCCTCCCCGCCCACCCGCACCACGCTCCCCCGCGGGAACCATCCCCAGCGCGCGTCCCGCGCCTCGGCCTCCCCGAGGAAGTGGTAGCGGATGGCGCCACGCGCGATCGGCACCTGACCGCACAGCGCCGCGGCGAGCAGCGACTTGCCCGCGCCGCTCGGACCGAGCAGGGCCCAGTGCTCTCCGTGGCGGATCGTCCAGGTCGTGTCCGGGAACAGCTCGCGCCCGCCCTCGAGGACGGTGATCCCTTCGACCGAGACGAGCGGGAGCGTCACACCGGCACGCCGGAGAGCGAGCTCACCCCGGCCCGCAGCACGCGGACCGGCACCACCGCGCCCGCAGGCGTCTCCGCCTCCGGCGCGGCGAGGTGCACCACGCGGTTCTCCGGCGTCCGCCCCACCCGCTCGCCGTCGTCCGACGGGCCCTCGACCAGCACCTCGACCACCTTCCCGCGCTCGGCGGTTAGGTGCTCGGCGGCGATCCGGCGCTGGATCACCAGGAGTCGCTCGAGCCGCTCGAGCGCCACCTCGCGCGGGATCTCCTGCCACTCCGGCGCGGAGCCGAGCCGGAGGTTCGCGACCGTGTGCGGCCGCGGGCTGAAGACGAAGCTGAAGCTCTGCTCGAACCGGGCGTGCTCGAGGAGCCGCAGCGAGGCCTCGAAGTCGGCGTCGGTCTCGCCGGGGAAGCCGACGATGAAGTCGGTGGTGATGGCGATGCCGGGCCGCGCGGCCCGGAGCCGGGCGAAGCGGTCCAGGTACTCGGCCACCGTGTAGTCGCGCCGCATCCGGGCGAGCACGGGATCCGAGCCCGACTGCACCGGCAGGTGAAAGTGCGGCATCACCCTGGGCTCGTCGCGGAACACCTCGATGAGCGCGTCGGAGAGATCGTGCGGGTGGCTGGTCGTGAACCGGACCCGCAGCAGGTCCGGGATCGCCGCCACGCGCCGGAGGAGCTCGGCGAACGTGCAGCCGCCCCGGTACGAGTTCACGTTCTGTCCGATGAGCGTCACCTCGCGCACGCCCACCTCCGCGAGCCGCGCGCACTCGGCGACGACCTCCGGCCAGGGCCGGGAGACCTCGCGCCCGCGGGTGTGCGGGACCACGCAGAACGCGCAGACGTTGTCGCAGCCCTTCATCGCGGTGACGAAGGCGGTCACCCTCCCGCGCGCCGCCTCCGGCTCGGCCGCGGGGAAGACGTACTCCTCCGAGCTCATCCAGCCGGTCTCGGCGAACCGCTCCCGCGCCCGGGCCCGGGCCACGAGCTCCGGCAGGCGTCCGAGGTTGTCCGGCCCGAAGACGAAGTCCACGTACGGGACCCGCGCGAGGAGCTTCTCCTTCTCCTGCTGCGCCACGCACCCGGCGACCGCGAGCAGCGCGCCGCGGCGGGCCTTCACCTCGCGGTAGCGGCCCAGCGCCGAGAGCAGCTTCTGCTCCGCCTTCTCGCGCACCGCGCAGGTGTTGACCAGGATGAGGTCCGCCTCGTCCGGAGAGCGCGCCGCGGAGAACGCGTGCTTCCCGAGCAGCTCGACCATGCGGGCCGAGTCTGCCTCGTTCATCTGGCAGCCGAAGGTGTGGACGAACACCTTCCCGGCGCCCGGCCCCGACGCGGAGACGGGGGCGCCGGCGTCGTCGCGGCGCGCCAAGGTCACGATGTCGACGAGATCGGAGCCGGACACGAGGGCGGAAACTAAGGGAATCGGGGCGTCGGGGCAAGGCGGAGGGCCTGCACCCCAGGCCGCCCCGGGGTAGAACCATCGCATGCAACCCGCCACCCTGGTCATCGCCCTCTTCCTCGGGTTCTTCGGCCTCCACCTCGCGGTCGAGGCCTTCCTGCTGGGCCTCCAGCTCCGCTCCGCCGCTCGCGGCCGCGGCGTCCCGCCGGGGCTCGACGGCCGCGTCGATCCGCCGGTCGCCGAGCGGAGCCGGGCCTACACCCTCGCGAAGGGCCGCTTCGCCTTGGTCTCGCTCGCGGCCTCGGCGGTGATCACGCTCGTGGCGCTCTTCTCCGGCCTCCTCCCCTGGCTCGACCGGGCGATCGCCGCGGCGGGGATCGAGGGCGCGCACCGCTTCGTCGTCTTCCTCGTGGCGCTCGGCGCGGCCGGGGCGGTGGTCTCGCTCCCGTTCTCGCTCTGGTCCACGTTCCGGCTCGAGGCCCGGTTCGGCTTCAACCGGACCACGCTCCGGCTCTGGATCACGGACCGGCTGAAGGGCCTCGCGCTCGAGCTGGTCATCGGGGTCCCGCTCCTCTACGCGGTCCACGTCTTCATGCGCTTCACCGGCGGTCTCTGGTGGGTCTGGCTCTTCACCTTCCTGGTCCTCGTCCAGGTCGTGCTCGACTGGGCCTACCCCACCCTCATCGCGCCGCTCTTCAACAAGTTCGAGCCGCTCCCCGAGGGACCGCTCCGCGAGCGGCTCGAGGCCATGGCCCGCGAGGCCGGCTTCCGGAACCGCGGGCTCTTCGTCATGGACGCCTCCCGCCGCTCCGGGCACTCGAACGCCTACTTCGCCGGCCTCGTCCGCCCGCGCATCGTCCTCTTCGACACCCTCGTCGCCCGGATGACGCCGGACGAGGCGGCGAGCGTGCTGGCGCACGAGATCGGCCACTTCCGCCGGCACCACGTCCACCGGATGCTCGCGGTCTCGCTCCTCGGGATGCTGGCCGTGCTCTTCGCGCTCTCGAAGCTCGTCGCCTGGCCGCCGCTCTACGCCGCGTTCGGGTTCGCCCAGCCTTCGTTTCACGCCGCGCTGGCGCTGCTCGCGCTCTGCGGGGGCGCGTTCGTGTTCTGGCTCACCCCGATCGCCGCGTTCTTCTCCCGGCGTCACGAGTACGAGGCGGACCGCTACTCCGTCCGGATCGCGCGCGCCCCCGAGGCCCTCAAGTCGGCCCTCCTCCGGCTCGACGGCGAGAACCTCGGGAACCTCCACCCGCACCCCTGGTACAGCGCCTGGCACTACAGCCACCCGGCGCTCGTCGAGCGGCTCCGGGCGATCGACGCGGCCGCGGAGGAGGAGGTCGTGCCGGCCGCGGCGTCGTGAGCCCGGCGGGGCCGGGCTCGGTCACGAGCCTCGGCGCTCGAGCAGCACCACCGCCTCCACGTGGTGCGTCTGCGGGAACATGTCCACCGGCACCACCGCGCCGACGCGGAACCCGGCCTCCACGCAGGCGCGCACGTCGCGGGCGAGCGTGGCCGGGTCGCAGGACACGTACACGGTGCGTGGAACGCCGAGCTCGCGGAGCGCGGGGCCGATCCCCTTCGCGCCCTCGCGCGGCGGATCGAGGAGCGCCGCCCCGAAGCGGCGCGCCGCCGGGCCCTTCTCGCGCGCGAAGGCCCGCGCCAGCGCGATGGCGTCGCCGGCGAAGAACCGGATCACCCCGGGCCCGCCCCGCTCCGCCTCGTCGGCCCGGGCGAGCTCCAGCGCCGGCCCCTGAACCTCCACCGCCGCCACGCTCCGGGCGAGGGTGCCGAGCGGGCCGGTGAAGTTCCCGGCGCCGCAGTACAGCTCGAGGACGTCCTGCCCCTCGGGAGCGAGCAGCTCGAGCGCGGCCCGCACGAGGAGCGCGTTGGCGCCGCGGTTCGCCTGCTGGAACACGTCCGGCCGCGAGCGCTGCGCGCCGCCTGCCGGCTCGCCGGGCACGCGCGGCTGCCGGA
>JAEZXM010000472.1 GCA_023419875.1 Pseudomonadota bacterium
GAGGACGCCCGTCGCCGGATGGAGCGACAGCCCCGCGGGCAGCGCCGGAGCGACCGAGTAGGACGCCACGGCCCCGCCCCCGTTGCTCGGTGCGTTGGGCGCGATCGCGAGGCCGCGCGGGTACGAGGCGGGGTTGGTCGCGTACGTGAGGTTGCTCGGCGGCGCACCGGTGACGGCGAGGACCAGCGTCACCTGCGCGCTGCCGTACGGGTTCGTCCCCGTCACGACGTAGCTCGCGGTCGGAGTGATCGAAGTCGGCGTGCCCGAGATGACGCCCGTCTCGTCGTCGAGCGAGAGACCGGGCGGCAGCGCTGGTGAGACCGAGTAGGTATCGATCGCGCCGCCCGTGCTGGTCGGCGCGTTGGGAGCGATCTGGGAGCCCAGCGTGTACGAGACCGGGTTCGCGGCGTAGACGAGGCCGCTCGGTGGGGCGTCGGTGACGGTGAGGACGAGCGTGACCTGCGTGCTGCCGTAGGGGTTCGTCCCCGTCACGACGTAGCTCGCGGTCGGAGTGATCGACGTCGGGGTACCCGAGATGACGCCCGTCGCTGGATGGAGAACGAGCCCCGCCGGCAGGTCGGGGACGACCGTGTAGAGCGCGACGGCGCCGCCCTCGAACGCCGGCACGTTCGGGACGATTGCAGAGTCGCGCGGATAGGACGCGGGGTTGGTCGCGTACGCGAGCGCGCTCGGGGGCGCCTCGTTGACGGCGATGAGGAGCGTCGTCGAGGCGGAGCCCTGAGGGTTGCGGGCGGTGACGACGTAGCTCGCCGCCGGAGCCACTGCGGTCGGGGTGCCGCTGATGATCCCCGTGCCGGAGTGGAGCGCGAGCCCGGCGGGTAGCGAAGGAGCCACCTCGTACGAGGTCGGAACGCCTCGGACCAGCGCGGGCACGTTCTCCTGAAGAGGAACACCGACCGTGTAGGACGCCACCGGCTGCGAGTAGGTCAACCCGTCGGGCGCATCCGGCTGCGGCCCCGGGTCGCTGCTTCCTCCACAGCCCACGAGCGCGACGACGACGAGCGTGGCCAGCGAGAACGCAGGCCGGTTCCAGGCGAGCATGACCCCTCCCCCTTCGTGAGACGGTTTCCGCATCGTCAACACGAGGCGAGAGCACCGTCAAGGACCGTGAGCTACCCGGCGAGCGACGCAGCGTTTCCGAGGCGCCTGGGGGGCGAGGGTCCATGTGACCCCACAAGACGAGACCCCCGGCGCCGGAGCGCCGGGGGCCACTGATGACGATCAGCGTGTCGCTCTATAGCGACGGGATCGTGCCCACCTGCGTGATGGTCGCGTCGAGCACCCCGTTCGCGAAGGACGGGTTGTGTACACCCTCGCCTGCCCCGCCGTGGAGCAGCAGGTAGTTATAGAACGCCTTGGCCATGAGGCTCCCCGAGGCGGTGTTTCCGGGGAACAGCGCTGCGCCGGCGAGCTTGAACGAGCCGATGTTGTTCCCGAACCTCGTCGTGCCATCGGTGAGCGTCACGATGAAGGCAGGCTGGCCGTGGAACTCGCTGAGACTCACGCTCTGGACGCTACCTGCGGCGGTGGCGGCGGCCGCCAGCTTGGTCTCGCCGATCGAGTCCTCGCCGGTGGCGCTGGTCACGATCTCGTACCGATCCATCGAGTCCAGCCCGCCGACGTTCATCTTGTTCATGAAGAGCGTGGCGAGCGCGTTGGCGAGCGTGGTCATCTTCTGCTCGAAATCGTGAGCGATCTGCTCTCCGTACCCTTCGCCGTGGCACTCGGTACAGCCCTCCAGGCTCGCCTTGAAGGTGTGGTTCGAGCTCAGCACGCCGAACTGCGCCTTCACGTCCTCCGGCACCCACTTGACGTGACAACCGGCGCAGGCGTTCGGGTGCGAGTGCTTGTAGTCGAGCACGTCCATCGACGCGCCCGAGGCCGCCTGGCCGTAGAAGTACGCGTTCCGGCCGGCGAAGATGTCGCCCTGCGCGGCCGCGTGAGGGGCGGAGTAGCTCGTCTTCGAGCTGTCGGAGTAGATCGGGTCGCCGATGCGGGAATTGTGGCAAACGATGCAGATCGCGCCCGTGCCCGCGCCCCGGTAGTTGAATGAGGCGGCGGTCACGTTGGTGTCACCCGTGAGCCGCAGCTCGGTCGAGTGCGGATCGTGACACGTCTGGCAAGTCACGGAGTGAACGTTGGCGGCGCCCATGCCCATCTTGCTGAAGTACGCCTTGGCGGCCGTCAGGGTGTCGGCGCTGGCAACGGTGGGGGGAGTGGTGCTGTGATCGCTGAGGTGGTAGCACGCACCGAGCGATCCGTCCGCCTCGACCACTCGCGGCCGGATGTACCCCGCGCGGCCCGTAGCGACGCCGGCCCCGGCTGTGAGCGCGGGGGTGAGCGTCTCACAGGTGCGGCCCTGCTGCTGTTCCAGATAGAGCGCGAAGCCCTCGGCGGCGTGGCAGCGACCGCAATGGACGACTCCGCTCACCGACGCCACACCCTGGGTGTTCACGCTAGCCGTGAGGCCGCGGTTCTCGACGGAGCCGTCGTCGATGGCGAGCTGGGTGTTCGCGTGCGCCGCGGTCGACCAGAGCGTCCCCTGGTCCTGGTCGAACGCGTCATGGCAGCTCATGCAGACCCCCGCGTCCATCGAGGCCATCGCCTTGATGGGGCCATGACCGAAGGGCCCGACCATCGAGTGATCGGTCGGCTCGAGGGGCCCGTGGCAGCTCTCGCACTGGACGCCGGCGCGGTGCTTCAGCGCCGCCGGCAGCGCGTCCCAGTTGCCTGACGCCGGAACCGGGAGGCTCCAGCTGCCCATGACGTCGTCGAAGCCCGCGTCCCGTGCGGCCGGCGCCCGGTTGTAGCCGACCACGTGGGAGGCGAGGGCGCGTTCGCTGTAGTTGGGCCCGAGGGCGCCCGTGATCCCGAGCTGGAAGAGGGGCATCCCCGTGCCTTCGTGGTTCATGTGCGGGGACGCAGCCCACTCGGTGAACTGCGTGAGCGTGAAGTTGCCGTGCGGCGTCTCCCGGTGGCAGTCGGCGCACGCCACGCCGTCCGGACCCTCGTCGGCGGCGGACCGGCCGGCGCCGTGATACGTGCTGACGCGGAACGAGATCGGCTCGTTCGTGCCGTTCTGGAGGCGGTAGAAGCCGGTCACCGTGGGGAGGACGTTGGGGTTCTTCGTGTCGGCGCCCTGGAGCGCCACGCCCGCGGGCGGCGGACCGAAGGTCGCGTCCGCGGCGGCGGTCGTCGGCAGGTACGTGAGCGTCCAGGCGTAGGTTCCGTCGGACGGAGCGTTCGCGACCACCATCGAGCCCAGCGGCAGCGTGTTGCCGCCGTTCGACACCGACACGGGCGAGACGAGCGCGCTGGCCCACGTGGTCTGCGACCCGACCCGAACCTGGGCGGCGACGCGGTAGCTCATCGCCTGCACCTGGAGCGGGCCGAACGAGAGGAGCTGCTCGCGCTCGGGCGCCTGGATGTACTCGAACTCGTGCTCGGTGTCGGTCGTGCCGTACAGGTCGTTGATCCAACCGTTCGCGCCCTCGCGGACCTCCTCGAAGGTCGGGATCGCAAAGCTGGTCGTCGATCCCGAGTCGTCGCTGAGGTCGGCCGCCGTCGGCCCTTCGGTGATGAACCAGTCGATCCTGTCGGCCGAGACCGCGGCGCCGTCCAGCACCACGTTCACGGTGATGCCCTCGACCGTCCTGCCGAAGCCGGCGGCGCCGCCGTTCTCCAGACCCTCGGGAAGGACGACGTACGCGTGCAGCCCCTCCGGGCCGCCGCCGCCGCCGCCGCCACCGTCGCCGGCATCACCACCGCACGCTGCCGCGAGGACCACGGCGGCGAGGAGCGCGCCGATCCGCTTCGAAAGAATGACGTTCATTTGATCTCCGGCAATCGCGGCGAGCGGCAATCGCTAAACGCCTGGTAGCAGGCATGAAAATGCCGACGGAGCCATCCCGTCAACACGCCCGCCGATCAATCGTGGTTCCGCCGTGAAATCAGGAGTTTGGATCGCGTGCAAAACTCGCGCTCCGCGCGCCGTCGGCTCAGGGTCCGTACCTGCCGGGTAAGGTGTCGGGCTTGCTGGTGTTTCGGGGCTGGAGTCGCCCGGACCCGCCGGCGGACCTCCCTCATGCCCTCGGCCGGCGAAAGGCTTGCGATCACGCGCGCAACGGATGGCTTGCTGGGTGCGCGAGTACCCAGACACACGGTCGGTTGAATCGGGGCCCAACCCAGGGAATTCCGGAAGGAATCCACTGACCCAGAGTCATTTCGGGTGGAACGTGCGGCCGGCGGCCGCAAGCTCGATGAGCAGCGGGGCCGGAGAGAACCGCTCGCCGTGCTTCCCCTCGAGGCGGCGGAGGCGATCGACGAGCGCGGTCGCGCCGATTGCGTCGGCGTGACGGAACGGCCCGCCGCGGAACGGCGGGAAGCCGAGCCCGAACACCGCGCCGATGTCGCCGTCGCGGGCGCTCCGGAGGATGCCCTCGCCGAGGCAGCGGATCGCTTCGTTCACCAGCTGTGACGCGACCCGCTCCTGGATCTCGCCTGCCGGGATCCGCTTTCGGGCGCGGCCTCCGGGGAGGAGGTCGTAGACGGACTCGTCCACCCGCTTCTCCTTCCCGTCGTACGTGTAGAACCCCTTCTTCCCCTTCCGCCCGGTGCGGCCGGAGGCGAGGACGTCGTGCAGCGCCGCGGCCGGCTCCATGCGGCGACCGAAGGCGGCGTGCAGGATCTTCCCGACCTTCTCGCCCACGTCGATCCCGATCTCGTCGATGAGGTTGAGCGGGCCGACCGGGAACCCGAACGCGACCAGGGCGCGGTCGATGTCGTCCACGCGTGCGCCCTCGAGCAGGAGGTGCGCCGCCTCGTTCATGTACGGCGTCAGGATCCGGCTCGTGTAGAAGCCCGGCCCGTCGCGGACGACGATCACCGTCTTGCCCTGCTTCTTGCCGAGCGCGACCGCGGTCGCGGTCACCTCGGGCGCGGTGCGGTCGGTGACGATCACCTCGAGGAGCGGCATCTTCGGGACGGGCGAGAAGTAGTGCATGCCGAGCACGGTCTCGGGATGGGCCGAGGCCTCGGCGATGCGGCCGATCGGGATGGACGAGGTGTTGGAGGCGAAGATGCCCTTCGGGTTCACCGCCTCGAAGGCGCGGACCATCTCCTGCTTGAGCGCGAGGTCCTCGAACACCGCCTCGATGAGGACGTCCACCGCGTCGAGCCCGCTCCAGCCGGTGGTGGTCGTGACGAAAGCCATGAGCCGGTCGCGCTCGAGCCGGTCGATCGCGTGCTTCTTCACGCCCTCGTCGAGGGAGTGGCGGACCGCGGCGAGCCCGCGCGCTGCGGCGTCGTCGTCCTTCTCGCGGATGCGGACGGGCAGCCCCGCGCGCTGCGTGGTGACGATGGCGATGCCGCTCCCCATGAGCCCGCCGCCGAGGACGCCGACGCGGGTCACCGGGCGCGGCTTCACCGCCGGATCGTCCACGCCGCTGTCCCTCTTGAGGTCGGTGGTGGCGAAGAAGATCTCCATCAGGCGCCGCGCGGTGTCGGTCACCGCCAGCTCGCCGAAGATGCGCGCCTCGTTCGCGAGCCCTCGGGCCATTCCCTTCGCGAGCCCGTACTCGACGGCGTCCACCGCCCGGAGCAGCGCCGGGTAGTGGTCCCCGGCCTTGGTGCGGATGGCCTGGCGCGCTTTCGAGAACACGACCTTTCGTCCCAGCGCGGTGCCGTCGAGGACCTTCTGCTGGAGCCGCTCGGCCGCCGCGGCCTTGCGGGGCTCGCGCCGCAGCTTCCCCTGCGCGAGGCCGCGGACGCGCTGGCGCGCGACGTCGAGCAGGATCGCCGGCGGCACCACCTCGTCCACGAGGCCGATGCGGTGGGCCTTCGACGCGCGCACCTCCTTCTGCTGGCAGATGATCTCCAGCGCGGCGCGGACGCCGACGAGGCGCGGCAGCCGCTGCGTGCCGCCCGCGCCGGGGATGACGCCGATCTTCGTCTCCGGGAGGCCGAGCTTCGTCCTCGGATCGTTCGTGGCGATCCGCCAGGTGCAGGCGAGCGCCCACTCCAGCCCGCCGCCCAGGCACACGCCGTGAATCGCGACCACGATGGGCTTCGGCCAGGCGGCGACCTTGTCGAAGTGCGCCTGCGCGCCGCGCGCGAGCTTCTCCGCGGCGGCGGCGGTGTTCGCCTTCTGGAACAGGTCGATCCTCGCGCCGGCGATGAAGCTGTCCCTCTTTCCGCTCGCGAGCACCACCCCGGCGATCGCCGGGTCGCGCTCGAAGCGGGCGAGGTGGGCGGCGAACTCCTCGGCCACGTCCTCGCCGAGGACGTTCAGGGTCTCGCCGGGGACGTCGAGGAGGAGCGTCGCCACCCCGTCCTGCACGTCCACGCGGAAGTTCTTGGTCGGCGCCTCGGTCACGGCCGCTGCCTCTGCGGGACTCATGTCGTCACTCCCTCTCCAGCACCATCGCCGCGCCCAGCGCCCCCGCCGCGCACACGGTGAGGAGCGCGTACTGCTTCCCGCGGCGTCCGAGCTCGCGCAGCGTCTGGACGATCATCCGGGCGCCCGTGGCGGCGAACGGGTGGCCGATCGCGATCGACCCGCCGTTCACGTTGAGCTTCTCCGGATCGACCTCGCCGAGCGGCGTCGCCCGGCCGAGCTCCTTCTCCGCGAACTGCTTCGATCCGAAGGCCTTCAGGTTCGAGAGCACCTGGGCGGCGAAGGCCTCGTGCATGTCCACGAGGTCCATGTCGGCGAGCCCGAGCCGCGCCCGGTCGAGCGCCTTCGGCGCGGCGTAGGCCGGCCCCTGGAGGAGCTGGTCGCGCGGGTCGAGCGCGGCGAAGGCGTGGCTCCGCACGTAGCCGAGCGGGGTGAGGCCCAGCGCCTTGGCCTTCTCCTCGCTCATGAGGAGCAGCGCCGCCGCGCCGTCGGTGAGCGGCGAGGCGTTGCCGGCGGTGATGGTCCCGTACTTCCGGTCGAACACCGGCCGGAGCTGCGCCAGCGCCTGGAGCGAGGTGTCCTTGCGGATCACGTTGTCCTTCGCCGCCACCCGGTCGTAGCGCGGCGGGACCGCGACGTGCATCACCTCGCCGTCGAACTTGCCCGACTCCCAGGCGGCCGCGGCGCGGTGGTGGCTCGCCATGGCGAAGGCGTCCTGCGCGGCGCGCGGGATGGCGTTCACCTGCGCCATCTTCTCGGCGCTCTCGCCCATGGTGAGACCGGTGGTCGGCTCCTTGAGCGCGGGCGGGACGGGGGTGAGGTCCTTGAGGCGCAGGCGCGAGAGCACGCGGAACCGCTCCGCCATCGTGCGGGCCTTCGAGAGCTCCACCAGCGACTGGGCGAGCTTGCGGGTGGCGAAGATGGGCGCGTCGGAGAGCGACTCGGCGCCGCCGACGATGGCGCAGTCGGAGTGGCCGAGCGCGATCTGGTCGGCGGCGTCGGCGGTGGTCTGGATGGAGGTGGCGCAGGCCCGGGCGACCGTGTGGCCCGGCACGCTCCGGGGGAGCTGCGACCGGAGCACCATCTCGCGGCCGATGAAGGTGACGATCGTCGAGGGGATCACTTGCCCGAAGACGACCGAGTCCACCTCGCGCGGCGCGAGGTGGTTGCGGGCCACGAGCTCGTTCACCACCAGTGCACCGAGGTCCACCGCCCCGAGGTCTCGAAAGTCGGTCCCCGCCTTGACGAAGGGCGTCCGTACCCCGTCGACGACGGCGGTCCGCCGGCCGGGGGGTGGCGATCCGTTCTGGCTCATGGCTGCTCCGTTGACTCGGCAATCGGGTGTGCTTCGACCCACGAGGTAAGGATGTTGGCGCGGAGCGTCAACGGGAAGCCAGGCGCCTCCCCGCCGGGGGTTCGCGCCTCTTCTGCCTGAGCGGAGCACGCTTGCGGCCGGGACCCGAGGGCTCGCCCGGCGGCTGCGGGTGGAGCGTTCCGCTCGAGCGACTTCTTGCACCATCGCCGCCGCTCGGTCACGATCGGCCCCATGAGGCGCTCCCGGCAGCTGAAGCCGCTCTCCAGCGAGCACCACCACGCGCTCCTGGTCGCGTTCCAGCTCAAGCAGGCTCTCGCCGGGCACGCGGAGAGCGCGGGCGCCCCGCGCGATCTCCCCGGCCTCGTGGCCCTGGTCCGGCGGTTCGACGTGCAGGTCTTCCGCACCCACGTGCGCACCGAGGAGGACGTGCTCGGGGCGTACCTGACGACGGAGGACTTCCGGCGGCTCCGCGCCGAGCACGCCCAGCTCCTCGCGCTCGTGGATGCCACCGCCGACGCCACCCCGGCCGAGCAGCGGGCGGCGCTCGGCGCGTTCGCGGACCTCATGGAGCGGCACGTGCGCTGGGAGGAGCGGGAGGTCTTCCCGTACGCCGAGGGGCATGTCGACGCCGACACGCTCGCGTCGATCGGCGGGGAGCTGGAGCGGAGGCTGGTGCTGGCGCGGTCCGAGGCCCGGAAGACGACGCCCCGGCCGTCGTGAGCCCGAAGAGCATTCGCTCGCCCCGAGCCCTTCGACTCCGGCCCTTCGGGCCTACGCTCAGGGTAAACGGAGTCGAAGGGCGAACTCACTCCGCCCCCTCCGCCGCCGCCCCACCGCTCCGCGCCACGTCCTCGCTCTTCACCCGGGACGGGTCCATCCCCCGCGCGCGCTTCGTCATCTGTTCGAACAGCTCGTCGTACGGCGGCGCCTTGCCCTTCATGAACCGCAGCGGGTTCACCCGCGCCACGACGAAGTTCTTGAGGTACGGAGAGTCGAACCCCTTCTCCTTGAGGCGCGCCACCGCCGCGCCGACCGCCTCGTCGAAGTCGAGCACCACCTGCGCGCGGCGACGGCGCTCCTCGAGGCCGGCGGAGAGCTTCCGGTCGAGCCAGCCGTCCACCTTGCGCAGGATGGGGGCGTACACGCTCCCGGAGAGCCGGCCGCGCTCCTCGTAGGCGAAGCCGAGCGTGACGAGCGCTGGTTCCTCGAACTCGAGCGCGAACTCCTCCTCGTGCGGGTCGACGGCGCCGGCGAGATCGCGGTACATCCGGACCACCTCGAGCGCCTTCTCCCGGAGGTTGTGCGCTTTCTCGATGTTGAGGGCGAGGATCTGGTAGGCGACCGCCTTCTCCGGGACGAGCAGCGCGAGCACGCTCCTCGCGCCGAGCTCCTGCAGCGCGGTGAGCCGGTGACCGCCGTTGGGCGTGAGGTACCGCCCGGCCTCGCGCACCGCGATGATCGGATCGAGGTAGCGGCGCGTCTTGTCCATCGCCACCGTGAGCCGCCGGACGTGCGGATCGGAGACGTCGCGCTGGAAGGGCGTGCGCTCGACCTTCTCCACGGGAAGTGCGGTGAAGAGCAGCGCGTGCCCGCCCAGGGGCTCCCGGTAGGCGGCGAGGACCGCCCCACCGTCCGCCTCCACGGCGTCCGCGAGCGCCGCGAGCTCGGGCGGGCGCTCGGCGAGCACGAGCTCGCGCGGGCCGAGCTCGGTGGGCTTGAGCTTCACGCCCTTCCGGGCGCGGGGACGGCCGCTCTTCGTCGCGGGGCGCTTCTTCTGGGCCATGTGTGGATGGTACCTCCGGTACGAGCAATCCTCCTTGCCCCGGGCGGGGTCGGACCGCAAGATCCCGCGCGTGATCCAGGTCCAGGGCCTCTCCAAGCACTACCGCGTCCACCGCCGCCCGCCCGGGCTCGCCGCCGCCTTCCGCTCGCTCTTCCACCGTCGGTACGAGACCGTCCGGGCGGTGGACGGGATCGACTTCTCGGTGGGTGAAGGGGAGCGGGTCGGCTTCCTCGGCCCGAACGGCGCCGGCAAGACGACCACCCTCAAGATGCTCGCCGGCCTCCTCCACCCCACCGCCGGCTCGGTGGCCGTGGGCGGCCATGTCCCGCGGCGACGCGAGCCCGAGTTCCTGAAGAAGATCACCCTCGTCATGGGCCAGAAGCAGCAGCTCCTCTGGGACCTGCCGCCGGCCGAGACCTTCGCCCTGAACCGCGCCGTCTACGACATCCCGCGCGCCCGCTTCGAGCGGACCGTCCGCGACCTCTCGGATCTCCTGGAGCTCGGCGATCTCGTGGAGAAGCCGGCGCGCCAGCTCTCGCTCGGCGAGCGGATGAAGTGCGAGCTGGCGGCGGCGCTCCTCCACGAGCCGCGGGTGCTGTTCCTCGACGAGCCGACGATCGGCCTCGACGTCTCCATGCAGGCGACCGTGAGGCGGTTCGTGCGGCAGTACAACGAGCGGACCGGCGCGACCGTGCTCCTCACGAGCCACTACATGGAGGACGTGCTCCAGCTCTGCCCGCGGGTGATCGTGATCGACCACGGGCGGCTCGTGTACGACGGCGATCTTCGTGCCCTCGCGCTGCGCGTGCGGCCGGACAAGCGGATCGTGATCCGCCGCGCCGCAGGCGAGAACGGGGCGCCCTTCGGGTCGGAGCTGGCCCGTTTCGGTCACGTGGTCGCCGCGGATGCCGAGGAGGCGACGCTCCAGGTGCCGGCCGAGGAGGTCTCCTCGGCGGTCGCCCGCCTGCTCGCCGCGATCCCGATCGCCGATCTCACGGTCGAGGACCCGCCGCTCGAGGAGGTGTTCGCGGAGCTGTTCCGCGCCGGCCGCGTGGTCGCGGCCGAGGGTGCGTAGGGGTTCCGCGACCTGCGATGGGGGGAGGGTCACCCGCCCCATCGGAACCCTCGGGCCTTCTCGCGTCGCGGGCTTGCGCGCGCGATGATCCTCCCGCGGCGGCCGCGAAGGGGCGCGGCGCTCGGAGGACGCGATGGCCGAATGGAAGCGGATCGGC
>JAEZXM010000551.1 GCA_023419875.1 Pseudomonadota bacterium
GCTGGAGGACGAGCCCAAGCAGCGGCCGGTCCTCACCCGCGTCGAGGTGAACGTGAGCCTCGTCTCGGAGCACAACTTCTACATCGGGCCGACCCGGCGCGTGGACTCGGGCGGCGTCTTCATCGCCACCGGCATGCCGCCGCCCGTGGGGACCCGGCTTCAAGTGCGCCTCGGCCTCGCCGACGGCCGCAAGCTCGACCTCGAGGGCGAGGTGGCCTTCGTCCGCGAGAAGAGCGCCACCACGGGGCGCCAGCCCTCCGGCTGCGGCGTGCGGCTCTTCAACCTGCCCGGCTGGGCGATCGACTCGATCGAGCGGTTCATCCTCGCGCGGCAGCCGATCATGTACACGCCGTAGCGCCCGCGATCGGTCACACGGCGACCGTGGTCGTCTCTACTTCCCCGACGCGTCCGAAGGCGCGAAGGGGGAATGGGATGATCGCTCGAGTGACGCTCGCCGTCCTGGTGGGTCTGTTTGTCTCTGCACCGGATGCGCGCGCGGGCGCGTTCCTGGCATCGAAGGATCCGGTCCGCGCCGTGCTCTGGTACAGCGACCCTGCGGGCTACCTGCTCTCCCACTTCTGGCGCTCCGTCCCGTATCCCGAGCTGACGACGTCGCACGCGCACCGGTTCATGTTCACGAGCGTGGGCACGTACCTGCTCTATCCGATCTCGAGGGACGAGAACGGCCGGGCGGCACCCTCGCGCGATGGCGGTCTCACTTCACCGCTCCCGCCCCCCGGCTCGAACGGAATCCTGGCGGCGACATACCAGGTCGAGGTCTTCCAGCGGTGCACCGAGCCCAAGCCCGCCTTCCGGAATCCCGCGGCAGGGCTCTCGTGCAACGAGTCCTGCTCGCAGCAGTGGTTCGCGCGAGGCGACGGCGACGGCTACGAGACCTGTTGCTGCTCCCAGTCGACCTGCCCCTCCGGGTGGATCACGCCGCTCAACAGCGCCGGAGGATGCGACCCGATGTACGACGAGTGGGACGGCACCGAGATCCCCGTGAGGACCAACGGCCTGACCTGCTGCTACTACTGACGAAGCGCGCCGGAGGAGGAGCGGGCGAGCACGTCCGTCGCGGTCCTGGCGACTGGACGCGCGAGCTCGCCGCGCCAGGCGATGACCGCGAGGCAGCTCCCGGCAGGGCCGGGCTCTCCGAGAAACGCTGTTGGAGCGCCGCCCGCTGCTCGATCGCGCATCGCCTCGGAGTGACCGCTCCGGCGCGGTCACGCGCCGTTCAGGGCTGCGCGCAGCGACCGCGCCATCGTCTCCAGGATGATGCAGCAGGACGTGGCGCCCGCGTCCAGCACCCCGCGGGATCGCTCGCCGAGGCGGCTCGCCCGGCCGACGCGGGCGACCAGGTCGCGCGTGGAGTCGCGGCCCTCCTGCGCCGCGCGCACCATGCGGTCGAGGCACTCCGCGAACGAGCGCCCCTCAGCCCGCGCGGCGTCGAAGGCGGCGCGCGCCGGGACGAGCGTGTCGAGCAGCGTCTTGTCGCCGACCTTGGCGCTCCCCAGCTCCTCGATCGCGCCCTGCCCGGCGGCGAGCATCGAGGAGAAGGTCGCCGCGTCCAGCTCGGCCCGGTCGCCGAGCGCGCCGGCCATGGTCGAGAAGAACTGACCGTAGAGGGGGCCCATCGAGCCGCCGACGTCCTCGAGCAGCGTGTCCCCCAGCACCTCGAGCCCGGTCCGGAGGGGCTGCGCGGGGACGAGCTTCTCGCCCGCGGCGGAGAACCCCTTGCTCATGTTGATGCCGTGGTCGCCGTCCCCGATGGCGCCGTCGATCTCCGAGAGGTAGGCCCTGGCGGCGGTGATGGCCTGGACGAGGTCGGTCACCAGCGCGCCGGCCCGGACCGTCGAGACGCTCTCCATGGCGCTCACCCGACCACCGTGAGCCCGGGCGAGCGGCACGGGTGCGCGAGGCACCGCGTGAGCTCGTCGTCGAGCTTCGTCAGCGTGACCGTCGCCCCCATCATGTCGAGCGAGGTGAAGAGGTTGCCGAGGAAATTGAACCGGACCCGGAGGCCCTTCGACTCCAGCACCTCGGCGACGCGGGCCTGGAGGATGTAGAGCTCCATCACCGGGGTAGCGCCCAGGCCGGAGATGAGCAGCGACACCTCCATTCCCCGCTCGAACGGCAGGTCGGGGAGGATCGTGTCCAAGACGAGGTCGCCCATCTCCCGGGCCGAGGTCGTGTCCATCACCTTGATCCCGGGCTCGCCGTGGTGGCCGATCCCCACCTCCATCTTCCCGTCCGCGATGTGGAAGTTGGGCTTGCCCACCGCCGGGATCGTGCACGCGGAGAGCCCGATGCCCATCGACCGGGTGTTGTCGATCGCCTTCTGCGCGGCGGCGATCACCTCGTCGAGCGTGCCGCCCATGGCCGCGCGCGCCCCGCCCACCTTCCACATGACGATCTCGCCGGCCACCCCGCGGCGCTTCTCGCGCTCGGTCCCGGGGGCGGACGGGACGTCGTCGTTGGCGACGACGGTCCGCACCCGGATGCCGTCCTTCTCGGCCATCTTCATGGCCATCTTCACGTTCATGTTGTCGCCGGCGTAGTTCCCGTAGAGGCAGGCGACGCCCTGGCCTCGGTGCGCGGCCTTGAACGCGTCGTGGAAGCTCTTGGCGGTCGGCGAGGAGAAGATCTCGCCGATCGCCACCGCGTCGAGCAGGTCGTCGCCGACGTAGCCCAGGAACGCGGGCTCGTGCCCCGACCCGCCGCCGGTGACGATCCCGACCTTCGGCGCGCGGGCGGCGCGGGCGTGACGGACCACGCGGGGGTTGTCGGTGGCGGCGATCAGGTCGGAGTGCACGCGCAGGTACCCGCGCAGCATGTCCTCCACTACGCGGTCGGGGTCGTTGATGATCCGGTTCATCGCTTCCTCCGAGCGCGCCGCGCTCACTGGATGGTGTAGCCGCCGTCGATGACGAGGTTCTCGCCGTCGACCATGCCCGCCGCCCCGCTGACCAGGTAGAGGACGGCGAGGGCGATCTCCTCGGGCTGGGCGAAGCGGCCCGTCGGGATCTTCTTCTTCATGGCCACCCCGACCTCGCCGGCCCAGGCCTTCTTCCCGAGCTCCGTCTCCACGACGGTCGGAGAGATCGCGTTCACCGTGACGCCGTGACCGGCCCACTCGGCCGCGAGGACGCGGGTCATGCCGACGAGACCGGCCTTGCTCGTGCAGTACGCGACGTGGCGATCGAGCGCGATGACGCTCGCCTGCGACGCGATGTTCACGATGCGGCCGGACTGGCGGGCGATCATCACCTTGCCCGCCGCCTGCGCGAGGAAGAAGGGGGCCCGTAGGTTGATGGCCATCGTCCGGTCCCAGTCCGCCTCGGAGACGTTCTCCGCCTTCTCGAGGAGGACGATGCCGGCGTTGTTCACGAGGATGTCGATGCCGCCGAACCGCTTCACGGCGGCGGCGACGACCTGGTCGGCCGCTCCTGGGGTGGTCAGATCGGCCTGCAGCGCAGTGTGGCGCGCCGCGCCTCCCTCGAGCTCGCCCGCAACCGTCTGGACGGAGGGGCTGAGGTCGACGAGCAGCAGCTTCGCTCCCCGCGACGCGAGGAGGCGGGAGACCGCGAGCCCGATGCCGGCGGCGGCTCCGGTGACGATCGCAGACTTTCCCGTGAGATCGAAGACCTGGTCGAAGTCGTAGGCCATGGCGCGCTCCTGTGCGTGAAGGTGCCGCCGCGCGGGCACGCGGCGGCACGGGTCGAATCGCGACTACTTCTGCCGGTCCTTGAGCAGGGCGTCGGCGTTCTGCAGGGTGATGGGGGTCCACGGCACGTTGTAGACCTTGTCCTGGCCGTCGTTCCACGGCATCCCGTCCGCGTACTGCGTCCAGATCCTGGACTGCGGCTTGTAGCTCGGGCCGATCAGCTTGCGGAGCAGGATGTCGAGCGCGCCCTGCGCCTGCGCCCGGGCGTCCTGGAGGATGCTCACCATCTCGCCGCGCTTCACCGACAGGATGGCGTCGGTGACGCCGTCGATGCCGGCGGTGGGGATCTTCTTCGGGTCGAGGCCCTTGGCCTTCACGGCCGCGATCGCGCCCAGCGCCATCTCGTCGTTCTGGCCGATGATCCCGTTGATCTGGCCGGGGTGCGCGGTGAGCCAGTTCTCCATCAGCGAGAGCGCCTCGGCCCGCGACCAGTTCGCCGTCTTCATCTGCAGGACCTTGACGCTCGGGTTCTTGGCGAGCGCCGCCTCGTTGCCCTTGCGCCGCTCGATCTGCGCGGACTGGCCGATGGGGCCCTCGAGGATGACGACGTTCCCCTTGCCGCCGATCGCCTTGATGACGGCGTCCGCCTCCATCTCGCCGGCGATGACGTCGTTCGAGCCGATGTACGCGAGGAGGTTGTCGCTGTTGACCCGCGTGTTGGAGCCCACGACGGGGATCCCCGCGGCGAACGCCTTGTTCACCGCCTCGGCGCCGGCCTGGATGTCGATGGGCACGAAGAGCGCGCCGTCGTAGCGCTGCGTGATCATCGTGTCGAACTGGTTGTTCTGGGTGAGGGCGTCGTAGTTGCCGTCGAACACGGTGAGCTTCACGGTGCCGTCCTTGACGGCGGGGTGATCCTTCAGCGCCTGCGTCCAGATCTGCATGAACTCGGCCTTCAGGCCGTAGACCGCCGCGCCGACGCGGTAGGTCTTCTTCTTGGGGGCGGCCTGGGGCGCGCCCGCGGCGAGCGAGAACAGCGACAGCGCGACAGCGAGCTTGAACAGCCTACGCATACGACCTCCGGGGGTGGGTGCGACTCTCTCGACTGCGACGGCGACTGGGACGGGACGAGCTGCGGCCTCGGTGCGCGCCGAGGTTCAGGCCTGACGTTTGCGGGTGAAGGCGTCGAGCAGGACCGCTGCGACGATGATGATCCCCTTGATGACCTGCTGGTAGTAGGAGGAGACGCCCATCAGGTCCAAGCCGTTGTTGATCACGCCGATGATGAGCGCGCCGAAGAGCGTCCCGACCAGCGAGCCGACGCCGCCCTTCGAGAGGCTCGTCCCGCCGATCACCACCGCCGCGATCGCGTCCAGCTCGTAGGCGATGCCCGCCTGCGGGAGGGCCGAGGTGGTGCGCGCGGCGAGGATCTGGCCGGCGAGCCCGGCGAGCGCGCCGGAGATCGCGTAGACCGAGAAGGTGATGAGGCGCGTGTTGATGCCGCTCGTCTTCGCGCTCTTCTCGCTCCCGCCGACCGCGTACACGTAGCGGCCGTACGTCGTGTAGGTGAGCAGGAAGTAGAAGACCGCGAACACCCCGAGCAGGATGATGACGGGCATCGGGACGCGGAACACGTCGCCCTGTCCGATGAAGCGGAACCCCGGCGAGAGGTTCGGGATGGGCATCCCGTCGCTGTAGATGAAGGTGAGCCCGCGGGCCACGCTCAGCATCCCCAGCGTCGCCACGAACGGCGGGACCGAGAGGCGCGCGACGAGCAAGCCGTTCACGCTTCCGAGGGCCGTCCCCGCGAGGATGCCGGCGGCGATGGCGAGCAGGGGCGGCTGGGCCGAGAGCCCGGTGACCAGGCTCGCCGCGACCATGCCCGCCAGCGCCAGCACCGACCCCACCGACAGGTCGATGCCGCCGCACAGGATCACGAAGGTCATCCCGATCGCGAGGATCCCGTTGATGGAGGTCTGGCGGAGGACGTTCGCCCAGTTGCCCCAGGTGAGGAAGTACTCGTTCGCCAGCGAGAGGACGACGCACAGCAGCAGGAAGACGGCGATGATGCCGTACCGCGAGAGCAGCCGGATGACGACGGTGCGCGAGCGCTGCGGGGCGGCGACGGCGACGGCGGGCGACGCGGCTTCGGGGCGAGCGGAGGTCGTGACGGGCATGGGGCGTTCGCTCAGGAAGCGATGTGGAGGAGCTGCTCTTGGGTGGCCTGGTGGCCCGGGACGCTGGCGGCCACCGTGCCCTTCCGCAGGACGACGATGCGGTCGCTGATGGCGAGGATCTCGGGGATCTCCGAGGACACGACCACCACCGCCCCGCCGGCGGCTGCGAACTGGGCGAGGAACTGGTGGACCTCGCGCTTCGCGCCGACGTCCACGCCGCGCGTGGGCTCGTCGCAGAGCAGCAGGCGCGGGCGGGTGGTGAGGCACCGGGCGAGCACCACCTTCTGCTGGTTCCCGCCGCTCAGGCTCGAGACCGGGATCTCCTGCGAGGCGGCCTTGATCCGGAACCGATCGATCATCCCCTTCACGAGCTGCCGCTCGCGGCCCTGGTTGATGACCGTGGCCCGCGACACCTCGCGGAGATCGGCGATCGAGACGTTGTGGCGCACCGAGGCGGTCGGGAAGATGCCCGTGGTCTTCCGGTCCTCGGTGACGAGCGCGAGCCCGGCGGAGATGGCCTCGCCGGCGCTGCCGAAGCGCACCGGGCGGCCCTCGAGCCGGATCTCCCCGCGCGCCGGCCGGGTGAGGCCGTAGAGCGCGTGGAGGAGCTCGCTCCGCCCGCTCCCCATCAGCCCGAAGACGCCGAGGATCTCGCCGCGGCGGACGTCCAGGGACACGTCCTCGAACTCGCCCGGGCGGCCGAGCCCCTTCACCTCGAGGACCACGTCACCCTGCGTGCCGGTCGGCTCGCGGGCCTCGAACTCCTCCTTGAGCTCGCGCCCGACGATGAGCCGGACCAGGTGCGCGCGGTCGATGTCGCGGATGGCCCCCGTCTCGACGAAGGCGCCGTCGCGGAGGACGGTGTAGCGATCCGCGATCCGGAAGACCTCCGAGAGCCGGTGCGAGACGTAGATGACGCCGGTGCCCGTCGAGGTGAGGTGCCGGATCGCCTCGAAGAGCGTGTCCGTCTCGGCCTCGCCGATCGCCGAGGTCGGCTCGTCCATGATGAGGATCTCGCTGTCGTGGCTGATCGCCTTGGCGATCTCGACGAGCTGGGTCTGGGCGAGGCTCAGCTCGCTCATGCGGGCCCGGGGATCGACGCGGAAGCGGAGCCGCTCGAGCAGCGCGCGGGCGCGCTCGTTGAGCTGCCGGTAGTCGACCACGAACCCGGCGCGCCGGGGCTCCCGGTGCAGGTAGATGTTCTCGGCGACGGTCATCCCGCGGATCGGCGACAGCTCCTGCGTGATGATCGAGAGCCCGTGCTGGAGCGCCTGCGCCGGCGAGGAGAAGTCGACGGGCGCTCCGCGGATCTGGATCGTCCCCGCGTCCCGCCGGAGCAAGCCCATCACCACGTTCAGGAAGGTCGACTTGCCGGCCCCGTTCCCTCCGCAGAGCGCGTGCACGCTGCCGCGCTCGAGGGTGAGCCGCCCGTCCCGGAGCGCGGGGACGCCGGCGAACGACTTCGCGACCCCCTCGGCCTGCAGCAAGGCAACGCTCACGTCCGTCACTCCAGTGGTCCTTGGATGCGCTTTTGCTCGCTTCGGGGGCGACTGCTCACCCGCGACACAGTTGCCTATCGAGGAAAATCTGTCAAGTCGGCTTGCGCTGCCAGCCTGCCAGATGGTTAATTGCTCATATGTTGAGAAAAAGCAGATCGCAGACCCGAGCCCGCGGGACGGCGGCGCGGGCGCACGGCGCTCACCGGCGCCGAACCCGTCGGCCGATCCCGGGATGCTCGCGATGAAGCTCGCGCTCGGCTGTGACGAGGCCGCCTACGACCTGAAGGAGACCATCAAGGAGTTCCTGCGCGGCGAGGGCGTCGAAGTGGTGGACTTCGGCGTCCACGATCGGAGACCGGTCCCGTATCCGGAGATCGGCTTCGCCGTGGCGGAGGCCGTCGCGGCGGGCACATACGAGCGAGCCATCCTGCTCTGCGGCACCGGGATTGGCATGGCCATCTGCGCCAACAAGGTCCCGGGGGTGCGCGCAGCCCTGGCGCACGACACGTACTCCGCCGAGCGCGCCCGCAAGAGCAACGACGCGCAGATCCTCACCCTCGGCGCTCGGGTGATCGGCCCCGAGCTGGCGAAGGCGATCGTCGGCGCGTGGCTGCGCTCCGAATTCGAGGCGGTGCGGTCGGGCGAGAAGGTAGAGTTGATCCGGTCGTACGAGCGAGGACATCCGTAGGCGCCTGGACCGGGCGCGCGCCGATCGTCCTTCGCCGTAGGTGAATCGGCGATCAGGGAGCGCGGGCGAAGGGTGGCCTCGAGGTCCCGGAGGGCGACGCGTGGACAGGTACGAGCGGAAGCTGGGGCTGGCCGCCAGGGCCGCGTGGCTCTACTACGTGGCCAACAACACCCAGGACCAGATCGCGACCAAGCTGAACGTCTCGCGCCAGGCCGCCCAGCGGCTCGTGTCGCTGGCCGACGCCGAGGGGCTCATCCACCACCGCCTGGAGCACCCGCTCTCCGAGTGCATCGAGCTCGCGGAACAGCTGCGGAAACGCTTCGATCTCGCCTACTGCGACGTGGCCCCGAGCGACCCGGATCCCGCCGACACGCTGACCGCCCTGGGCGTCTGCGGCGCCGCCTGCCTCGAGGGCTACCTCGCCTCGAAGAGCCCGACGGTCGTCGCGCTGAGCGCCGGGCGGGCGCTCCGCTCCACCGTGAGCCAGGTCTCGCCGATGAACCAGCCGCAGCACAAGATCGTCGCCCTCCAGGGCCACATGGCCCAGGACGGCCGGGCGAGCCACTACGAGGTGGTGATGAACCTCGCCGATCGGGTGAACGCGCAGGCGTACCTGCTCTCCACGCCGGTGCTGGCACGCACCGCGGAGGAGCGGCGCCTCCTGCAGCAGCAGCACTCGTTCCTCGCCGTGGAGGAGCTGGTCCGGCAGGCGAAGGTCGCCTTCGTCGGGATCGGGGAGGTGGTCTGGAACGGCCCGCTGCATCAGGACGGTTTCTACGACGACCGGGACGTGACCGAGTTGCTGGAGCGCGGCGCCGCGGGGTCGGTACTCGCGTGGGCCTACGATCGTGACGGGCGGCTCATCCCCTGCTCCGTGAACGAGCGGGTCGCGGGCATGCCGCTCGATCTCCTCCCGTCGTCCTGCACGATCGGCGTCGCCAACGGATCGAGCAAGGTGGAGGCGACGGTCGCGGCCATGCGCGGACGCATCATCTCCGGGCTGATCACTGACGAGGCGACCGCCCGGCTCCTCCTGCAGGTCTCCTGAGGAGCCTCGCGATCAGCCCGGCGGCGACGCTCACGTTGCGGTCTCCACGCCATGGGCGTGGGGCAGCTCGGCGGCACGCCGAGTGATCGGCTGAGGAAGACCGCTCCCCGCCCCTACTCCTCCACCGCCCGATCCGCCCGCCGCACCCCGAGCAGATACGGCTGGATGAAGCCGTCCAGGTCACCGTCGAGCACGTCGTTCACCTTCCCCGTCTCGACGCCGGTCCGGAGGTCCTTCACCATCTGGTAGGGCTGCAGGACGTAGCTGCGGATCTGCGAGCCGAAGTCGATGTCCTTCTTGAGCGCCTCGGCGGCGTCGCGGGCGGCGTTGCGCTTCTTCTCCTCGAGGTCGTAGAGGCGCGACCGGAGGATCTTCCAGGCCACCGAGCGGTTCTTCTGCTGGCTCCGCTCGTTCTGCACCGCGACCACGATCCCGGTGGGAATGTGCGTCATCCGCACCGCCGAGTCGGTCTTGTTCACCTTCTGCCCGCCCGCGCCCGAGGAGCGGTAGGTGTCGATCCGGACGTCCGCCTCCTTGATGTCGATGACGATGTCGTCGTCGATCTCCGGCGTCACGTCCACGGCGGCGAAGGCGGTCTGCCGCCGGGCGTTCTGGTCGAAGGGGCTGATCCGCACCAGCCGGTGCACGCCCTTCTCCGCCTTGAGGAAGCCGTAGGCGTGCTCGCCGCGGACGATGAACGACGCCTGCGAGATCCCCGCCTCCTCCCCGGCGACCATGTCCGCCGGCTCGACGGTCCAGCCCTTCCGCTCGCAGTAGCGCGCGTACATCCGATACAGCATGGCCGCCCAGTCCATGGCGTCCACGCCGCCGGCGCCGCTCTTCACCTCGAGAATGGCTCCGGCGTCGTCGTGCGGGCCGGAGAGCATCCGCTGAAACTCGAGCCCCTGGACCTCGCGCTCGGTCGCGTCCACCGCCTGGGCCGCCTCGGCGCGCGCACCCTCGTCCTCCGCCTCCTCGGCGAGCTCGTGGAGCGCGCGCGCGTCGTCGATCGCCCGCCGGACGCCGTCGAATCGGCCGACGATCGCCTCGTGCTGCGCCTTCTCCTTCAGGAGGTTCTGCGCCTTGACGTTGTCGGACCAGAAGGCCGGGTCCTCGCCCATCCGCGCGATCTCGGCGGCGCGGTCGCGCTTCCGCTCGACGTCAAAGAGACCCCCGCAGCGAATCCAGGCGGCGGTCGAGCTCGACGAGGCGTTCCGAGGTGGGGGCTGCCATGGCTCTTCTCCTTTACGTCGCAGGTGTGCGCGGCGCGCGGCGCGCCAGCGGCCACGCCCATGTGAACAGGAACGCCCCCGCGGCGAACAGCGCGCACGCCCAGGCGAAGAGATCCCCGACGCGCGTGTAGATCGTCCGCCCGGAGAGGAGCGGGGCCTCGGTCAGGAGGAGGCGCGCGGGCTCGTCGCGGTCGGGCGCCAGCTCGGGATCGACGGGACCGACGTCGATCGCGCCCGGCGCGAGCTCGCCTGTGGGGAGGATCAGCGCGGAGACGCCGGCGACCGCGGACCGGGCGATCGTGCGCCGCGCCTCGATGGCGCGCAGCTGCACGATCGCCAGGAACTGGTACGGCCCCGAGGAGTAGCCGTACCAGGCGTCGTTGGTGACGTTCACCAGCAGATCGGGCGACGGCTCCTTCCGCGCGAACCTCCCCACGAGATCGGGGAAGATCGCGTCGAAGCAGATGAGCGGGGCGATCCAGACCTCGGGCCGCGCAACGGCCGGCGCGGCGGCCTCGCCCGCGTCCGCCGGGGTCGAGAGGGCGACGCTCGCGCGGGCCTCGCCGCCGGGGGTGGTCGGCGTCGGGGTGAACGAGAGCACCGCGTAGTCGGCCCCGGCGCTCGCTTCCGAAGCCATGGGCACGACCTGCCGGAGGAACGGGAGGATGGCCTGGACGACGTCGGGGACGTACTCACCGAACGGCACCAGGTGAAGCTTCTGGTAGCGGCCGATCACGCGGAGGTCGGGTGTGACCATGAACAGCCGGTTCCCCTGGCTCGGCCTGGGCTCGGCGCCCCCGGCGTGGACCCATTCGAAGGTCGATACGCCTGCGAGGAGATGGGCCCGCTCGAGCCGGGGAACCCCGGCGCCGGGGACGTCGAAGCTCGGCAGCATGGGAGGCACGGGGCGCGGATAGGCCGCCTCCGGCCAGACGACGAGGTCGACGCCGGCGCGGTCGGCCTCGAGCGTCGGCTGCACGAGGCGCGGCAGGATGTACCGCACGTTCTCGGCGCGCGAGTTGGACCGCGCCTGGTCCACGTTGGGCTGCACGATCCCCAGCGAGATCGCCGGCGCGGCCGCCATCTCCCGCCGCACGGACGCGAGGTGAACGTACCCGTATCCGATCGCGAGCACGAGCGCCGCCGCCGCGGTGGAGAGCGCGCGGACCGGCAGGCGTGCCCTCGCGCGGCGGGCGGCGATCACCTCGGCGAGGACCGCGTTCACGACCACGACGAGCGCGGCGATCCCGTACGGCCCGGCGAGCGCGGCGAGCTGCGCGACGGGCAGCGTTCGTACCTGCGTGTAGCCCAGGTTGGCCCACGGGAAGCCCGAGAAGAGGTGATTCCGGAGGAGCTCGGTCGCCGCCCAGACCGGCGGCAGCACGGCCCAGAGCGGCCAGCCGAGCCGCAGCCGGATCCGCGTCGCCACACCCAACGCGATCATCCAGTGCGCCGCCGCGTACAGCACGAGGAGCGTGAGGGCGAGGCCGGAGAGCCCGAGCGAGAGCCCGCCGAACTCGGTCATCGCGTGCCCGACCCAGTAGATGGCGCAGAAGAAGTACACGACGCCCGCGAGGAGGCCGAGCCATGCGGCCCGCCACGAGCTCCGGATCCCACGCACCGCGAGGAGAACCGGCACGAGCGAGAACCAGGCGACCAGCTCCAGATGGCCCCGCGGGTCGAGCGGGCGAAGGGAGATCGCCGAGATCACCAGCGGGAGCGCGAGCGCGGTGAGGGCCCCGGAGGCGGCGGCGGCGGCGGCGGGGAGGAGGCGGCGCATGGGACGGGGGATAGTAGTCGGAAGGGGGGAGCGCGCGCAGCAACAAGGCCTCGGGCCTCAGCAGGACTCGGCGGGAGCGGTGGTCTTCTCGACCCGCGTTCCTACCGCGTCCTCGACGGCCCGTCCTCCCGCAGGTCCACGTCGACCGCGGTGACGCTCGAGGGATCCGTCGTGCCGGAGGCGGCGCCCGAGCCCTCCTGCGTCGCGCCGTAGGCGGCGGCGGCGGCGAGGTAGTACGCCACGGCCTCGCGCACCAGGTGGCCCATGGGGCGGCCGAGCCGCGCGGCGGTGGCGCTCACCGCCTCGAGCAGATCGACCGGGAGCCGCACCGAGACGACCTGCGCCATCCCCAGGGCCGCCTCGAGCCGCTCCAGCGCCTGGCTCGGGCGCGAGACCCGGAAGTCTCCGGACTCGATCATCTCCTTGATGCGCTTCGCGAGCTGGTCCCGCGTGTACCACGCGCCGTCGAGCCAGACCGACTCGGAGTCGAGATCGATGTCGGCGAACGGGTCCATCGCTCCTCGCGCCGGCGGGCCGCCTGGCCCGGTCCGGTCCTCTCCAGCGCCGCCCCCACGAGCCCGACCGCCCGGGCGAGCGCCGCTTCCTTCTCCGCCATCACCCGGGCGTCCCGGGCCCGCTCGTGGTCGTAGCCGAGCAGGTGCAGGACCCCGTGGGCGAGGTACCGATCCAGCTCGACACCGACCGGGCGCCCGTCGGCTCGCGCGCGCCTTGCGGCCGTGTCGATTGAGATTACCACGTCGCCCAGGAGCCACCCAGCACCCGGCCGTTCCGATATCGGAAACGAGAGCACGTCCGTCGCGCGGTCCTTCCCGCGCCAGGTGCGGTTGAGACCGCGGATTCGTCCGTCGGTGGTGAGGACGACGGAGAGCTCCGCGTCCGTCCGCCCCAGGGCGCGCAGGTACTCGGCGGCGCGCCGGCGCAGCCGCCGGGCGTGCACGGCGCCGCGCGGGTGGTCGATCGAGATCCGGATGACGGAAGGCTTGTGGCCGGCCCGCTCCCTCACGGCTTCACGAGGAGCTGGAGGTTGGGCTGGCCGCTCTCCTGCGCCGGACGCGGGTAGCCCGGCCGCGTGTGGTAGATGGCCTCCAGCGCCCGCACCATCGCGCCGGAGATCGAGTTCAGATCCTTGAGCGTCAGCTCGCACTCGTCGAACTGGCCCTCGACGAAGAGCTCGGTGATCCGCTTGTGCACCAGGCCGCGGAGCGCCTCCGCGTTCGGCGCCTCCAGCGCGCGGGAGGAGGCCTCGCAGGTGTCGGCGATCATCACCAGCGCCGCCTCGCGCGTCTGCGGGCGCGGGCCGGGGTAGCGGAACAGGGCCTCGTCGAGGATCGCGCCGCGGGCGCCGGGATCCTCCGCAGCGCGCCGGGCCTTCGCCCAGAAGTAGCCGACGTGGCGCGTCCCGTGGTGCTGGCCGATCGCGTCGCGCACCGCCCGCGGCAGGCGCCAGCGCCGCGCCAGCTCCAGGCCGTCGGTCACGTGACGCTTCACGATGAGCGCGCTCATCGACGGCGCGAGCGCGTCGTGGCGGTTCTCGCCCCGCTGGTTCTCCGCAAAGTAGAGCGGGTTCCGGGTCTTCCCGAGGTCGTGGTAGTAGGCGCAGACGCGGGCGAGGAGCGCGTTGGCGCCGATGGCCTGCGCGCCCGTCTCGACCATGGAGCCCATCAGGATCGAGTGGTGGTAGGTCCCCGGGGCCTGAAGGATCAGCTCCTTCAGCGCCGGGTGGTTGAGGTTGGCGAGCTCGAGCAGCTTCACGTCGGTGACGTAGCCGAACACGCCCTCCACCACCGGCAAGAAGCCGACCACCACCACCGGGAGCGCGACCGCACCGCCGAGGAGCGCGGCGATCGCGGAGGCGCCGAGCTCCGTCCAGGGCCGCCCGGCGAAGAGGCCCAGCGCCACCACCGATCCGGCGCCGATGAGCCCGACCACGAAGCCGGTGCGGAAGAGCCCGGCCCGATCCCGGCTCCCCGGCGTGAGACCCGCGGCCGCGACCGACGTGAGCGTGGCGAAGAGCGCCTGGCCGATCGACTGCCCGGCGAGCAGGCCGCCGGCGAGACCGGAGGCGAGCCCGAAGAGCAGCGCCACCTCCGCGGACAGGACCTGCCTCGCGATCATCGCCCCGGCCGCAACGGGGACGAGATAACGGAGCGCGCTCGAGGGGAGGCCGGTGGGGAGGCGCTCGTGCAGGGCATCGGCGACCGTGAACCCCGCGGCGGCCAGGGCCAGGGTGCCGACGAGCAGCGCGGTGAGGAGGAGGCCGTCGCGTCGCGCGGGCTTGAAGCGCGGCACGTTCCGGCGGGCGAAGACCCAGAGCACCGAGACGAGGAGCGCGACCAGCGCGGCGCCGCCGGCGCGGACATGGGTGAGGTCGCGGCCGAACTGCTGCTTCCGCATCCCCTCGAAGAGATTCAGGTGGCGCTGCTCCACCACCTCGCCCAGCTCGAGGATGCGCTCGCCGCGCTTCACCGCCATGACCACGGGCTTCACGCGCGCCCGCGCCTCGTCCCGGCGACGTGCCGTCTCCGCCTGTGCCGGGACCATGGTCGGACGGACCATCGCGCTCGCGATGCGCACGATCGCGGCCTGGAGCGGCGCCGGCAGGGCCAGCGCCGCGCCGGCCCGCGCCACCTCCTCGCGAGCCGAGGCCAGGTCGCGGACGGCGGCGTCGCGGCTCGCGACCCGCTCACCCTGCAGCTCGACCGAGAGGAACTCGCGGACCACGAATCCGCGGGCGATGTCGGCCCCGAAGAGCCTGCGGTCCTCCACCACCTGACCGGAGAGCCCGGTCACCGCGAGCGCCTCGAGCGCGTCCTCGACCTCGGGGGCGAACCGCGCCTGGACGAGCGCGGCGAAGTCCTCCTCGTTGACCCGGGTCTGCAGGAGCGAGGCGAAGGCCCCCCGCTGCTCGGCCCAGCGGCGGGCGACGTCGGCGGCGCGCACCGCGCCCGCCCAGCCGGAGGCCGACAGCGCCTTCTCCTGGTCGCGCATGAGCTCGAAGGCGGCGCTGATGCGGTACCGGGCCTCGGTCGGCGCGCCCAGATCGTGGTCGTACACGGGATGGACCGCCTGGGCGGCGTCCTCGCGGCGGCGCTCGGTCGCCTCGCGGTCCTCGATGTCGTAGTCCTTGTCGGCCCGGATCGTGCGGCTCGCCGGCTGGCCCAGCGCGTCGGGGCCGGGGAGGCGGGAACCGTCGGCCGGGGCGAGGAGCCACCCCGAGGCCGCGGAGACGAGCGCCACGAGCCCGATTCCGAGCACGCGGCCCACGTTGTCACGGCGCGCCGACGGGGGCGGCGCCACCTCCGCGGTGGCGGCAGGGTCGGCGGGGTCGGACACGGCGCAGCACGTTCGCACCGTGGTCTCGCGAACGCAATACGTACACGCTGCGCTCGGGTGGGGTCAGGTGAGGAAGCCGCCGCCTCCCCACAGGCGCCGCCTTCACACTTCGGGGCATATGGCCGAGGCCTGGCGCGCTGGGGTCCGAAGGCCCAGGAGGGGCCTACGGGCCCTTGTCCGGTGTCCCCGCCCCGTCGCGCGCCTTCCGCTCCAGGTCGTACGCGTCATAGGCGCGGACCACCTCCTGCACCAGGGGGTGGCGGACCACGTCCACCTCGCTGAAGGCGCAGAACGAGACCCCCTCGACGCCCTTCAGCACCTTCTGCACCTCGATCAGGCCGGAGCCGCGCCCGTTCGGAAGGTCCACCTGGGTGACGTCGCCGGTCACCACCGCCTTCGACCCATAGCCGAGCCGGGTGAGGAACATCTTCATCTGCTCGGCGGTCGTGTTCTGGGCCTCGTCGAGGATGATGAACGAGTCGTTGAGCGTGCGGCCGCGCATGAAGGCGAGAGGCGCCACCTCGACCGTGCCGCGCTCGATGAGAGCCGAGGCCTTCTCGTAGTCGACCATGTCGAAGAGCGCGTCGTGGAGGGGGCGCAGGTACGGGTTCACCTTCTCGGCGATGTCGCCGGGGAGGAACCCGAGCTTCTCCCCCGCCTCGACCGCGGGCCGGGTGAGAACGATCCGCTTCACCTTCCGTTCCACCAGGTACGAGACCGCCATCGCCATGGCGAGGTACGTCTTGCCGGTGCCGGCGGGGCCGATGCCGAAGACGATGTCGTCGTCGCGGATCGCCTGCACGTACCGCTTCTGCGCGAGCCCCTTGGGCGTGATGATCCGGTGGCGCGACGAGACGAAGACGGTGTCCCCGAAGATCTCCCTGAGCGGGATCCCCTGGCCGGCCAGCTTCGTCGCCTGGTCCACGTCCTCGAGGTAGATCGGGTGCCCGACCTCGACGAGCTCGTAGAGCTCACGGACCAGGGAGGCGGCGAGCTTCACCCGTGCCTCCTCCGGCGCGGCCACAACGAGCTGCCCGCCCCGGAGCCCGAGCTGGACGCCGAGCCGCTTCTCGATCAGTTTCAGGTTCTCGTTGTGCGCGCCGCACAGGAGGCGCACGCGGTCGTTGTCGGGGAACTCGAGCCGCGCGCTCTTGAAGGGCTCCGCTGCACTCTGTGTCAATCTGGCTCCTTGGTCCCGGCGAACTCCGCCCGCTGCGCCCGCTCCGCCCACCGGCGCTCACCATAACGCGGCGCGGGCCGCCAGGCACGGCCCGCCGAACCCTCGCGGGTCCCTTCTTCGCGACCTCATTCCAGCGGGGGCAGCAGGACGAAACGTCCGGCCGACGTGCGGCGGTAGTAGTACGGCGACCGCCACGGAAAGCTCACCTCGCGCGGCGAGACGATCTTCTCCTCGACGAGCGCCTCGAGGCGCTCCGGGTACTCGCCGTTCTCCACCCGGTAGACGTCCAGCGCGGCACGCAGGCGCTCCACCGCGTACCGGGTCGCCAGCTTCCGCGCCACGTCGTCCCGGACTTCCACACCGCGCGGCCCGTCCGCGGCCGCGGCCCCCCGGTCGATCCACGTCGCGATCCCGGCGAGCGCCGCGGCGATGATCACCGTCGAGACGACGCTCGTGACCGCCGTCCGCAGGCGCTGCTTCCAGCTGCGCCCGTACGCGACGGACTTCGCCCGCCCCGAGGGAGCGACGAGCGCGAGGAAGCCGCCGTCCACGAGGTTCGAGAGCGCCTTGCAGGTCTCGAACTCGCCGAGGCGCGAGAGGTCGACGATCTTCTCCGCCGTCCGGCCCGGGATCGCGAGGCCGTACACGCGCCGCTCGTTGCCGCCGATGGACTCGAGCCCGCCCTCCTCGCCCTGGGCGGCGTCGGGCAACGGCTGCCGGCGCTCGAAGGTCGCCTGGAGCGAGGGGATGCGCCTGCGGACGATGGGCCACTCGTCCACGCGGCGGAACCCCTCCATGAGGACCGACTCGGCGCGCAGCGGGGTGGCGGTCTCCTTGTCCCACTCGACGGTGACGGCCTCGAACTCGTAGGTGCCGCTCTTCCAGTGGAAGAGCCGGTAGATCGTCTCGGTCGTCTGGAGGTGGGTGATCTCCCGGAGGTCCTCGCGGGAGACGAAGCCGTGCTCGACCAGGATGTCCCCGAGGCGCCGGAGCGAGCGTCGCTGGAGGTTCAGGGCGTACTCGAGCTCGGGCTGGGTGATGATCTCCGCCCGGACCAGCATCGCCCCGAGCCGCTCGTTCGCCTTGCGCCCGACCGCCTCGGCGCGCACCACGCTCCCCTCGGAGAGCGCGATGTGGATCTCCTCGTCCCTCGACTCGAGGTGGAGGAAGCCGCTCTTCATCTGCTGCCCGATGAGCTGCAGGATCTCCGCGATGCCGAAGTCCTTGAGCGTGCCCTTGAGCGCCACGGTCAGCCCCTGGTCCGCCGGAAGAGGTCGCGCACCCCGAGCGCCCACACCGCCGCGCCGAGCGGCACCGCCACCGCCAGCTTGGCGGTCAGCGCCGTGGCCGAGGGGAAGGGCGGCGGCGCCACGCCGCGCCAGAGCAGCGCCAGGAAGACGGAGAAGGCCACGCCGGCGGTGAACAGCGCGCCCTTGAGCGGCGCACCGGTGACGAGGTGGCCGCCGCCGCCGAGCAGGAGCGCCAGGCCGCGCGCCACCCGGCGCGAGAGCCTCCGATGGCGCCGCACCTGTTCCTCCTTGCGGCGCTGGTCGCGCACGTCCACGACGCCTTTCTTCTCGAACACGTTCACGCACTGTCCGCAGGAGAGGCCGGTGGCGCCGTCGCAGCGCTTGCACACCGGGCGACCGCAGCGGGTGCAGCTCCGCGCCGGCGAGAGCCGAGGCGCTGCCAGCGCCAGGCACCAGAACGCGGCCAGCACCCCGCCGGCGACGAACGGCCAGAACGGAGCCGCGCCCGCCCCGAGCAGCACCGCCTGGGCCGCGGCGCGCACGGCGGCCGGAGCGGGATCGGGCTCGGTCAAGGCGGCGATCTTCCCGGCGGGGACCGGGACGTCCACGAGGTAGCGGTTGGCCGAGAAATCCTCGTCCGAGCCGTGGGCGGCGATGTAGTCGCCGGCCATCTGCTGCGCGGCGTTGCGCGCCGCCTCGCTCTTCTCCATCTCGGCGGTGCGGACGTACAGCTTCGAGAGGTTGTAGGCCGCCGCGCCGCGGACCACGAGGTCGTCCTCGGCGCGATCCTGGGCGTTGAGATAGGCCGCGCGGGCGCCGTCGAGGTCGTCCTCGAGGAAGAGGACGTTGCCGATGTTGACCAGGATCTCGGCCGCACGGGGATCGAGCTCCGCCGCGCGCCGGTAGAGCTTGAGCGAGCCCTGGAGGTCGCCGCGACGCTTCAGGTGCCGGCCCAGCGCGGTGAGCAGCGGGGCCGGGGCCTCGGGCCCGAGCGCCTGGACGGCGAGCGCGGCCTCGTCGTCGCTGAGCGCGCCGTGCTCGATCCGCTGAACCTCGGCCGCGGGCGTCCCGGTCCAGACCGCCGCCGACGATGCCAGCTCCGCGGCGAGCGGGAGCGCGAA
>JAEZXM010000564.1 GCA_023419875.1 Pseudomonadota bacterium
CCGACGCGCGAGGCGACCAGGTTGGAGAGGACCAGGACCGCGGCGGCGACCAGCCCCCACGCCACCCAGTAGTTGGCCACCCGCGCCCCGCGCCCGCCCCCGACCGCGAGCCCGCCCAGGAGCGGGAACGGCGGCACGTTGCCGAGGCCGTCGGCCGCGCCGAGCCGCTGATTCGCGAGCAGCACGCTGTAGACGATCGTGCCGAACCCCAGGGTCGCCATGGCGAGGTAGTGCCCCTTGAGCCTGAGCACCGGGATCCCGACCAGGAAGGCGACGCTCACCGCGAGCGCGAGGGCGACGACGAGCGCCGCCCAGGGGTGGAAGGAGAGCGTCCGGCCGCCGTACGGGTCCACGTGGGGGACGAGCACGCGCGCCCACGCGAGCGCCTCGACCCAGGCACGGCCGCGGAGCCCGCCGAGATCCGCGGTGGTGAGAAACGCCGAGGCGTAGCCGCCGATGGCGAAGAAGGCGGCGTGGCCGAGGGAGATCTGCCCCGCGTAGCCCATCAGCACGGAGAGCCCGACCGCGACCAGCGTGTAGTACGCCGCCATCGTGAGCTGGGTGAGGAAGAACGGCTTGCCGGCGAGCGCGGTGACGAGCTGCACCGCGCCCACCGCGAGGAGGAAGAGGGCGACGCGCGCGGAGCGCGAGCGGAGCAGCCGGGCCATCACGCGTGCTCGAGGCGCGCGGCCTCGCGGGAGCCGAAGAGGCCGCTCGGCCGGAGGAAGAGGATGGCGAGCAGGACCGCCACCGAGATCGCGTCCTTGTACGCCGTCGGCAGGAGCGACACGCTGAAGGACTCCAGCAGGCCGACCACGAAGCCCGCCGCCACCGCACCCGTGGAGTTGCCGAGACCGCCCAGGATCGCGACGGTGAACCCCTTGATGGCGAGCCCGGTCCCCACGTTGTACGCGGTGTACGTGATCGGGGAGACCACGCAGCCCGCCAGGGCGCCGATCCCGGCGGAGAGCACGAAGGAGAGCGTGACCAGGTTCCGGGTGGGGAGCCCGCACAAGGCCGCCGCCTCCCGGTTGGCCGCGCACGCCCGCATCTGCCGGCCGACCGCGGTGTGCTGGAAGAAGAAGCGCAGGAACGCGACGATGACGAGGCAGGTGGCGAGGCTCCAGATCACCTGCGGCGAGACGTGGACGCCCCCGAACGCGATCGAGGTGACCTCGTCCCCGGTGAAGTATGGGAGGGCCCGCACCGACTCGCCCCAGGTCACGAGCGCCAGCTCCCGCACGACGATGGAGATGCCGATGGTGATGATGATCATCCGCAGCACCGAGGGGCGGTGGAGGCGGCGGATGAAGGTGAGCTCGATGAGGGCGCCGGCGACCATGGTGACGAGCACGGCGCCGGCGATGGCGAGGGGGAGCGGGACCAGGCGGTGGAGGCTCACCGCCGTCATCCCGCCCAGCATCACGAACTCCCCCTGCGCGAAGTTGATGATGCCGGTGGCGTTGTAGATGATGTTGAACCCCACGCCGACGACCGCGTAGATCGTGCCGTAGGTCAGCCCCGCGACGAGGTACTGGAGGACGAGGTCGAGCTGCATCGGACGAAAGCGCCTACTCCCCCGCCACCACGAACTTCCCGTTCTTCACGGTCAACATCTCGAAGGCGTCGAGGGCGAGGCCGTTGTGGTCGGTGGGGCTGAAGTTGAAGGTGCCGGCGGTCCCGACGAAGCCCGTCATCCCCTCGATCGCGGCGCGGACCTTCTGCCGATCGAGCCCGGCGGACTCGACGGCGCGCACGAGGATCATGAGTGCGTCGTAGGCGTGGCCGCCGAAGGTGGAGACGTCCTCGCCGTAGCGGGCCTCGTACGCCTTCTTGTAGGCCGCGACCACCGGCTGCTGCGGGTGGCTCGGCGCGAGCGTGTCGGCGACCACGATGCGGCTCGCCGGGAACAGGACGCCCTCCGCGGCGGCGCCGGCCGCCTTGGCGTACTGGACGTTGGCGAACCCGTGGCTCTGGAAGATCGGCACGGTGAGGCCGATCTGCCGGGCGTTCTTGAGGACGATCGACTGGGCGGGCTCGATCGACCAGTTGAGCACCGCCTGGACCTTGGCGGCCTTGAGCTTGGTGACCTCGGCGGTGAGATCGGTCGCCGCCTTGTCGTAGACCTCGGAGAGCGCCACCTCGATCCCCGCGGCCGACGCGAGCTTCTCCACCTGCTCCTTGCCGGCCTTGCCGAACCCGGTGTTGGAGGAGAGGAGCCCGATCCGCTTCACCCCCATCTTCTTCATCCGCCGGAAGATCATCTCGACGGCGTAGCTGTCCTTGGGCGCCACCTTGAAGACGTGCGGGGCGACCGGGTTCACGATCACCTCGGCGGCGGCGCAGGAGAGGAGGAGCGTCTTCCCGTCCTCGACGATGGGCTTGATGGCGAGCGTCTCGCCGCTCGTGGCCGGGCCGAGGATCGCGAACACCCGGTCCTCGTCCATGAGCTGCTTGGCGAACGAGACCGCCTTCGCCGGGTCGCCGCCCGAGTCCTTGACGACGAGCTCGATCGGGTGACCGGCGACGCCGCCCTTGGCGTTGAGGTCGGCGACGAGCATCTCCAGCGTCTTGGCCTCCGGCGCGCCGAGATACGACGCCGGGCCGGTGACCGAGAGGATGGCGCCGATCTTGAGGGGCTCCTTGGGAGACGCGCCGGCGGGGATCGAGACCGCGAGCGCCAGGGCCGCGACGGAGCGAAGGGTCTTCATGGGGAGACCTCCGACGAGCGAGGGGCTACTTGGCGAGGACGAACTTGCCGTTCTTGACCGTGACCATCTCGAAGGCGTCGACGTCGAGGCCGTTGTGGTCGGCCGCGCTGAAGGTGAACAGGCCCGACGTCCCGACGAACCCCTTCGTCGCCTCGAGGGCGGCGCGCACCTTCTCGCGGTCGGGGCCGACGTCCTTCACCGCCTTGACGAGGAGCGCCAGCGCGTCGTGCGCGTAGCCGCCGAAGGCGCTCGCCTCCTCCTTGAAGCGGGCCTCGTACGCCTTCTTGTAGGCGACGAGGACGGCCTTCTGCGGATGCTTCTCGGGCAGGGCGTCGGCGACGATGATGCGGCTCGCCGGGAAGACGACCCCCTCCGCCGCCGCGCCGGCCGCCTTCACGTACTGGATGTTGGCGAACCCGTGGCTCTGGAAGATCGGGACGATCATCCCGATCTGGCGGGCGTTCTTGATCACGATCGCCTGGGCCGGCTCGATGGACCAGTTGAGGATGGCCTGGACGTTGGCTGCCTTGAGCTTGGTGACCTCGGCGGTGAGATCGGTCGCCGCCTTGTCGTAGACCTCGTCGGCCACGAGCTGCAGCCCGTGCTCCGGCGCGAGCTTCGCGATCGCCTCGCGCCCGGCCTTCCCGAACCCGGTGTTGGAGGAGAGGAGCCCGACGCGGGTCACCCCCGCCCTCTTCATCTCGGCGAAGATCTTGAGGATCGCGTGGCTGTCCTTCTGGGCGGTCTTGAACACCCAGGGGGAGACCGGGCTCACGATCGCCTCGGCCGCGGCGCAGGAGAGGAGCGGCGTCTTCGCCTCGTCGGCGATCTTCTTCACCGCCATCGTCTCGCCGCTCGTCGCCGGCCCGATGATCGCGAAGACCTGCTCCTCGTCGATGAGCTGCTTCGCGAAGGAGATGGCCTTGGCCGGGTCTCCGCCGGTGTCCTTCACCAGGAGCTGGACCTTCCGGCCCTGGATGCCGCCGGCGGCGTTCAGCTCCTCGACGAGCATCTCCAGCGTCCGCGCCTCGGGCGCGCCCAGGAACGAGGCAGGGCCGGTCACGGAGAGCAGTGCGCCGATCTTGATCGGCTCCTGCGCGGCCGCCGGGCCGGCGGCCATCGTCACGGCGAGCGCCGCGAGCGCGGCGCGGGTCGGGGTCTTCATGTCGGTACCTCCTCGACGGCAGGAACGCTGGGAGAGCCTCAGAGCTTCTCGACGTCGGCCGAGGACAGGAGCTTCGCCCCGGCGCCGCGGAGCCGCTCGACCGCCGTCTCGACGTCCTCGAACCGGAACACGACCAGGGCCTGTTCGCCGCTTCTCCGGACGAACGCGTACATGTACTCGACGTCGACGCCACGGAGCGCGTGGAGCAGCGTGGCGAGCCCGCCCGGCCGGTCCGGGACCTCGACGGCGACCACGGGCGTCCTGCGGACCGTGAACCCCGCGTCCTTGAGCACCGCGACGGCCCGGTCGGTGTCGCTCACGATGAGGCGGAGGATGCCGAAATCGGACTCGTCGGCCAGGGAGAGGGCGCGCAGGTCGATGGCATTGCGCGCGAGGACGTCGACCGCGTCGGCGAGGCGGCCGGTCTCGTTCTCCAGGAAGACGGAGATCTGTTCGACCACGCGGACGTGCCTCCGGGAAGGCGCAGAGCATACCCCAACGTGGCGCGTCCACCTACCGACGAATGTGCCCGAGAAATTTGCGCGCGTGCCCCGGCCACGCGCGGCTCAGGGCAGCCGCAGGCCCAGGAGCCACTCGCGGTTGCCTGCGGGTCCCTCGATCGGCGACTCCGCGTGCCCGAGCACCTCGAACCCCAGCGCCCGGGCCGCGTCCGCGACCGCGTCGAGGGCGGCGCGACGCTTCGCGTCGTCGCGCACGACGCCGCCCTTGCCGACCTCGCCCTTCCCCACCTCGAACTGCGGCTTCACGAGGAGCGCCGCCTCACCGCCCGGGCGGAGGAGCGCCCGCATGGCCGGGAGGACGAGCCGAAGGGAGATGAACGAGAGATCGCCCACCACCAGATCGACCGGCTCGCCGAGCGCCTCCACGGTGAGCGCGCGGGCGTTCTCCCGCTCGCGGACCACCACGCGCGGATCAGCCCGGAGCCGGGGGTGGAGCTGGCCGTACCCGACGTCCACCGCGTAGACCTTGGCGGCGCCGCGCTCGAGGAGGACGTCGGTGAAGCCGCCCGTCGAGGCGCCCAGGTCCGCGCAGGTCTTCCCGCGCGGATCGATCGGAAACACCTCGAGCGCCCGGAGGAGCTTCTCGGCGCCACGCGACACCCAGCGCCGGGGCGCCGCGCCCTCCTTGATGCGGATGGGAAGCGTCGGATCGACGAGCGCGCCCGCCTTGTCCACGCGCGTCTCGCCGACCACCACTGCGCCGGCCATCACCAGCGCCTGGGCGCGCGTCCGCGATTCGGCCAGCCCTCGCTCGAGCAGCAGGACGTCGATGCGCTGGCGCTTCTTGAGGCCGCTCACGCGGCCCCGCGCGCCGCCCGCTTCCCGACGAGGGCGCGGCAGGCGGCGGCGATCCCGTCCGCGTCGAGCGCGAGCTCGGCCCGCTGCCTCGCCGCATCGCCGTGGGTGACGAAACGATCGGGGAGCCCCAGGCACCGCGTCTCGAGGCGCAGGCCGCGCGCGGCGAAGAGCTCCAGGCACGCGCTCCCCACGCCGCCGGCGAGGCAGCCCTCCTCCACCGTCACCACCCGTCCCGCCCGCGCCGCCTCGACGCCGAGGAGCTCCGCGTCGAGGGGCTTCACGAACCGCGGGTCGACGACGGTCGCGGCGAGGCCCTCGGCCGCGAGCCGCTCGGCCGCGGCGAGCGCGGCGCGGAGGGTGGGCCCGACGGCGATCACGCACACGTCCGGCTTCCCCGGCACGTTCCGCACGATCCGGCCACGGCCGACCTCGAACGCCCGCACCGGCTCGAGCGCCACACCCTCGCCCGCGCCCCGCGGGAACCGGATCGCCGCCGGCCCGGGGAGCTGGAGCGCGGTGTGGAGCCCGTGCCGAAGCTCGTTCTCGTCCGCCGGCGCGAGCACGGTCATGTTGGGGATGCAGCGCAGGTAGGCGAGGTCGAAGGCGCCCTGGTGCGTCTTCCCATCGGCGCCGACGAGGCCGCCGCGATCGAGCGCGAAGGTGACCGGGAGGTTCTGGAGCGCCACGTCGTGGATGATCTGGTCGTAGGCGCGCTGGAGGAAGGTGGAGTAGACCGCCACCACCGGGCGCACGCCCTCGCAGGCCAGGCCGGCGGCGAAGGTGACCGCGTGCTGCTCGGCGATGCCTACGTCGTAGGTCCGCTCCGGGAACCGCTGCTTGGCCTGGATGAGGCCGGTCCCCTCCAGCATCGCCGCGGTGATGGCCACGATCCGGGGATCGCGCTCCATCTCCTCGCAGAGCGCCTGGGCGAAGTGGTCGGTGTACGTCCGCGCCGCGGCCGCGGGCTTCTTCACCGGCTTGCCCGTGTCCACGTCGAAGAAGGAGAGCCCGTGCCCGCCGGTCGCCTTGTCCGACTCGGCCGGGTGATACCCCTTGCCCTTGGTGGTGAGCGCGTGGAGGAGCACCGGGCCGTCGAACAGAGCGAGCTTCCGGAAGGTCTCCACCAGCTTCACGACGTCGTGGCCGTCCACCGGGCCGACGTAGTGGAACCCGAGCCCCTCGAAGAGGATGCCCGGGGTGACGAGCGCCTTGGTGGCGTTGATGCCGTGGCGGATGACCTCGATCGCCTGCGGTCCGCGCGGCATGGTGGCGAGGAACTCCTTCACCGAGCGGCGCCAGCGGTCGTACGTCCGCGAGGCGAACTTCTTGGAGAGCCACTCGGACATCGCGCCCACGTTGGGCGAGATCGACATCTCGTTGTCATTCAGGACCACGAGGAGGTCGCGCCCGAGATAGCCGGCCTGGTTGAGGCCCTCGAAGGCCATGCCGCCGGTCATCGCGCCGTCACCGACGATCGCCACAACCTTGCCCACCGCGCCTGTGAGCCGCTGCGCCTCGAGCATGCCCAGCGCCGCGCTGATCGCGGTCGAGGCGTGGCCGACGCCGAAGGCGTCGTGCGGGGACTCGGCGCGCTCGGGGAATCCGGCCAGGCCGCCGGGGGTGCGGATGGTCCCGAAGGTCTCGCGCCGGCCGGTGAGGAGCTTGTGCGCGTAGGCCTGGTGGCCCACGTCCCAGACCAGCTTGTCGCGAGGGGACTCGAAGACGTAGTGGAGCGCGACGTTCAGCTCGACGGCGCCGAGCGAGGAACCGAGGTGGCCGCCGTTTCGCGCACAGGTCCGGACGATCTCGGCGCGGAGCTCCTCGCAGAGCGCGGGGAGCTCGTCCGGCGAGAGCGCCTTCAAGGCCTCGGGGCCGTCGACCGTATCGAGCAGCGTGGTCATCCGTTCTCTTCTCCCGCTTCCCTCATTTTCCCCTGGAAAGCACGAACCGGGCCAATGCGCGCAGCGCCTCCGCCCTGGGTCCCAGCCCCTCCAGCTCGGCGAGCGCCTCGGCCAGGAGCGCCTCCGCTCGGCGCCGCGCCTCGGGGGCGCCGAGGAGCGCCGGCAGCGTGGACTTTCCGGCGGCCGCGTCCTTGCCGGCCCGCTTGCCCAGGGTGGCGGTGTCCGCGGTGAGGTCGAGCAGGTCGTCGGCGATCTGGAACGCGAGGCCGAGCTTGAGGCCGACGGGCCACGCCTGCTCGGGGTCGGCACCGCCACAGGCCGCGCCGCCGGCCACCGCGCAGGCGACGAGCGCGCCGGTCTTGTCCCTCATGAGCTGCATCACCTCGGGCTCGGAGAGCGCGGCGTGCTCGCCCTCGAGATCGCGGGCCTGGCCGAGCACCATGTGGAGGGCGGCGTCTGCGAGCAGCCGGGCGAGCCGCGGCGCGCGCGGATCTCCGCTCGCGAGCAGGTGCGAGAAGGCGAGCGCCTGGAGGCCGTCGCCGACCAGGATGGCCGCGGCCTCGCCGTGGACCTTGTGCACCGTCGGTCGGCCCCGGCGAAGGTCGTCGTCGTCCATCGCGGGCAGGTCATCGTGAACCAGCGAGTAGGTGTGCACGAGCTCCAGGGCCAGGGCGAAGCGGGTCGCGAGCGAGCCGTCCGAGACGTCCCCTCCCCGGGCCTCCGCGCTTGCCAGGACCAGTGCCGGTCGGAGCCGCTTCCCCCCTCCGACGAGCGCGTACCGGATCGCCCGCCAGAGCCCCGCCGGGCCGTACGAGGCGCGCGCGGACAGGAGCTCCTCGGTCCACGCCTCGGCACGCGCGGCGACGCGCGCCAGATACGAGTCGATGGGGAATGGATCGGACAAGGTGCGCACCATGTAGCACCACCGCGAGCGCAGGCCCAGCCGGGGTAGGCTGGGCCGGAGCGAGCCGGGGGTCCGGGGGGCTGAGCCTCACCCAGCCCCCCGGCTAGATAGCCCGATCAACGGACGCCCGCCGGGCCAGGATCTCCCGGATGCGGGCCACGAGCCGGTCCATGTCGAGCGGCTTCGAGAAGTAGTCCACCGCGCCCGCTTCGAGGCCGACGCGCTCGTCCTCGACGCTCTTGCGGGCGGAGATGAAGATCACCGGGATGTCGCCGAAGGTCGGGTTCTTCTTGATCGCGCGGCAGAGCTCGAAACCGTCGATCCAGCTCATCATCACGTCGAGCAGGATGACGTCGGGCCGATCGACGTGCATGGCCGAGATGAGCCGGAGCCCGTTCGCGGCCTGGCCGACGTCGAAGCCCTCGAGCTCCAGCGCGAGCGTGAGCATCTCACGCGTGTCGCGGTCGTCGTCGACGATGATGACCTTGGGCGTGCGGGGCGGCGGCTGTTCGGTGGACATGGGCAGGGCTTCCGGGATCAGCCGCTCCGGCCGGACTCGGGATCGAAGGGCACCGCCTCGTCCTCGCCGTCGGCGTTCCGCACGAGGAGCTCGACCTTGCGCTCCGCCTCGTCCAGCTTGCGAGAGGCTTCGCGCGCGAGCCGGACGCCCTCCGCAAACCGCTCGACCGACTGCTCCAGCGTGAGCTGGCCCGACTCGAGCTCGCCCACCACGCGCTCGAGCCGCGAGACGAGGCCGTCGTAGGTCTCGGGCGCGGAGGCGCCGGCCGCTTCGGGTCGCTCGTTCGTCTGGGCCATTCGCGCCTCCCGAGTGCTTTCTAGCGACGCCGCGGGGGAGGGTCAACGTCCGAGGCGGCAGGAGGCGTTCCGCCGCCGTGCGTCCCGGCCTCGGTCCTGCCGGGCAGCGGATCGGGGCCGGCGTCGCGCGAGAGCACGCGGGCGTCGAGCCAGCCCTCGCCGAGCGCCACCCGAACGTCTACTCCGGGCTCGACGGCTGCGCTGCGCGAGACGAGCCGCCCTTCGCGCAGCACGAGCGCGAACCCGCGCGCGAGCAGCTTCGCCACGTTGGACGGCTCGAGCCGCGTCGCGAGGCGCTCGAGCCGGAGCCCTTCGCGGCGGAAGGTCGCGGCCTGCCAGGCTCCGAGCGCCCGCGCGGATGCCTCGACCCG
>JAEZXM010000575.1 GCA_023419875.1 Pseudomonadota bacterium
CGGGAAGACGTGGAGATACGCGAGCGGGAGGCGCTCCACGAGGGCCACGGTCGCGCCGTGCTCGGCCTCGGTCTCCCCCGGGAAGCCGGTCAGGACGTCCGCACCGAAGCACGCGCCCGGGACGAGGGCGGACGCGGCCTCGATCGCGGCCGCGTACTCCTCTGGCGCGTACGGCCGGCCCATCGCGCGGAGCACCCGCGGCGCGCCCGACTGGAGCGGCAGGTGCAGGTGTGGGCAGAGGATCTCGCGCGTGCGGGCCTCCCGCAGGAGCGCGAGCGGCAGCTCGAGCGGCTCGATCGACGAGAGGCGCACGCGGCCGCCCGGGCGATCTGCGAGGGCGGCGACGAGCTCGAGCAGGCTCCGCGGCGGGCGGAGATCGCGACCGTACGCTCCGAGGTGCACGCCGGTGAGGACGACCTCCGCGTGGCGCGACCGGAGCTCCGAGACGAGAGCCACCGCGGCCTCGAACGACATCGAGCGGGACGGGCCACGCGCCAGCGGCACAGCGCAGTAGCTGCACCGCTCGTTGCAGCCGTCCTGGATCTTGAGGACCGGCCGGGCGCGGGGCGACTCGGCGGGAACGGCGGCCCCCGTGCACCACGCCGGCCCCTCCTCGGCTTCGGGAACGGCGCGGCCGGCGGCGACCGCCTCGACGATCGCGGGGAGGACCCGGTGCGACCGCGCCCCGACCACGGCAGCGACACCGGGCAGCGCCCGGAGCGTCTCCGGGCACCGCTCCGCGTAGCACCCCGCCGCCACGATCCGTGCGCCCGGGTGCTCGCGCGCGGCACGCCGGACCGCCTGCCTCGAGGCGGCGTCCGCATCGGCGGTGATCGTGCACGTCCCGACCACCACGACGTCGGCGTGGCCGTCGCGGGCCACGAGACGCGCACCCCCGGGCAGCGACGCCGCGAGCCCGTCCAGATCGGCGCGGCTCACGCGGCAGCCGAGGCCGACGAGGCTCACGCGGAACGCGCGCCCGGCCGCGTGGGCTTCCGCCCCCGCCGGCTCCGGCGGCTCACTCGATCCGTCCTCCACCCAGCACCTCATCGCCCCGATAGAACACCGCCGCCTGCCCCGGCGCCACCCCGCGCACGGGTGCCTCCAGGGTCACCTCCGCCCTGCCCTCCCCGTGCGGTGCGACGGTGGCGTCCTCCCCCTCGTGACGGTGGCGGACCTTGACACGCGCCCGGACAGGTCCGGCGGGGGCCGCGCCGGCCACCCAGGAGACCTCGCGCACGGTGAATCCGCTGCTGGACGCCTCGGCCGCGCTCCCGACCACGATCTGCGCGCGCGCGGGATCGATCCGGACCACGTAGCGCGGCTCCGGCAGGGCGACCCCCAGCCCACGCCGTTGCCCCACCGTGAACCCGTGTACGCCGCCGTGCCGCCCCAGCACCTCGCCCGACGTGGACACCACCTCGCCCGCCCGCACCCGGTCCGGCGCCCTCAGGGCGACGAACCGCGCCACGTCGCCGTCGCCGACGAAGCAGATCTCCTGCGAGTCCGGCTTCCGGGCGTTGGCGAGGCCCGCCTTCTCGGCGGCCGCGCGGACGGCCGGCTTCGAAAGGGCACCGACGGGGAAGACCACGTCCCGGAGCGCGTCCTGCCCCAGCCCGTAGAGGAAGTAGCTCTGGTCCTTGGCCGGATCCGCGGCGGCCCGGAGCACGAGTCGGCCGCCGTCGTCCTCCACCCGCGCGTAGTGGCCGGTGGCCAGCTTCGCGGAGAGCGCGCGAGCCCTCCGGAGCAGCCAGTCGAACTTGACCTCGGTGTTGCAGGCGACGCAGGGGTTGGGCGTCCGGCCCTCGACGTAGTCATTCACGAAACGATCGAGGACCCGGGCCTGGAACCGCGCCTCGACGTTGGCGACGTAGTACGGGATGCCGAGCGTCCGCGCGGCGGCGCGCGCGTCCTCGACGTCGTCGGGGGCGCAGCAGGACCGGCCGCGCGCGTGGTCCGAGAAGTCGGCCACCCGGAGGGTCACGCCGAACACCTCGTGGCCCTCGGCCCGCAGCAGGGCCGCCGCCGCCGAGCTGTCCACCCCGCCGGACATGGCCACGAGGACGCGCACGCGCCCGGGATGTAGCCTTGCACGGCCTCCGGGAGCAACCCCGTCGGCCTCAGCTCGCGCCCGCGGCTTGGGGTTCCGCCGCCGGCTGCTCGGCCGGCCGCACGGCGAGGTCGAGGACGAACTTCGACCCGGTGTACTGGTGCGTCGCGCCGGTCGGTTGGGTCCGCGGCGGGCTCTCCACCCACGCCTTCCCGCCGTGCGCCTCGGCGATCCTCCGGACGACCGGCAACCCCAGCCCGGAGCCCGGCGGCCGTGCCTCGTCGCCATACCTCGAGGCGGCGTGGTGGAGCGGCTCGAAGATCCGCTCCTGCTCCTCGGCCGCGACACCCGGTCCCTGATCGTACACGGCGTACCTGAGCCGCCCGGGCTCCCGCGCCACCTCGACGAGCACCTCGCCGCCGTGCGGCGAGAACTTCACCGCGTTCGAGACCAGGTTCGCGAGCGCCTGGCGCACCTTGCGCCCGTCCGCAAGAACGGGGGCGGCGCCGGATCGGGCGATCGCCACGTGCAGTCGGGCGTCCCTGGCCGTGGCGTGCTGCTCGGCCGTGACCTCCTCCGCCAGCCGGTCCGGATCGAGCGGCGCCTCGAGCAGCGGCGCGTGGCCGGCCTGCAGCGAGGCGAAGTCGGCCAGGTTGTCGAGGATGCGCGTGAGCCGGCTCACCGCCATCGCCATCGCCTCGACGATCTTCCGCTGCTGCGGCCCCAGCGCGCCGGCCTTCTCCGACTGGAGGATCCGGAGGTATCCCGCGAGCGGTGTGAGCGGCGTCGAGAGCTCGTGCGAGAGGTTGTGGATGAAGGCGCTCTTCAGGCGATCGGTCTCGACCAGCTTCTCCACTGCACGTCGCTGGCCCGCGACCGCGCCCTCGAGCCGGGCCGACATGCTCCCCACGAGCGCGCGGAGCGCCTCGAGCTCCCGCTCCGGCGCCAGCCGCTCGCGCTCGCCCCCGAGATACTCGCGGAGCCGCTCCGGCAGGCCCTCGTCCGCGGCGCGGGGCACGAAGCCGTCGGCCCCGGCGGCGAGCACCGCCTTGCGCTCCTCCACCGAGCCGCCCATCGCGACGATCGGGATGGCGT
>JAEZXM010000591.1 GCA_023419875.1 Pseudomonadota bacterium
GGCCTGGAATGGGCGCCGCCCCCGGCAAGGGTCGGTGAAGATTCCCTCGCCCTCCTGCGATCGCCACGATGGACCCTGCTACGCCCGCGCGAGCTTCCCGACGCGAACCCGCGCGGGGCGCAGCACGCGATCGCCGATCCGGTACCCGGGGCGGACCTCCTGCACCACACGGCCGTCCTGCGCCTCGTCGGCCACGGCCACGACGTCCACCGCCTCTGCGATCCGGGGATCGAACGGCTGACCCTCCACCGCGATCCGCTCCGCCCCGAGCTCCCCGATCCGCTTCGCGAGCGTGGCGACCGAGAGCCGGACGCCCTCGACCAGGTTTCGAACCGCCGGGCTCTCGGCCTCGGCCGAGGAGATCGCCGAAAGGGCGCGCTCGAGGTCGTCGGCCGCCTCGAGCAGCGACTGTGCGAGCGACGTCCGCTCGGCCTCGAGGACCCGGGCCTTCTCACGCTCGAGCCGCTGGCGAAACGCCTTGTTGTCCTCCACGAGCGCGGCGTAGGCGCGCGTCAGCTCGTCGATGCGCGCGGCCTGCGCGGCGAGCCGCTCGTCGCGGTCGTCCGCGGCAGCGGGCTCGGCGGATGCCGGTACGTCCGGCCGCGGTTCCGGGAACTCGTCCTGGACGGGCGCGCCGTCGGGGCGGAAGCGGCGCCGATCGACCACCTTGACCTCGGCCCCCGCGCCGTCCGTCTTGCCGTTCTCGTGGGCGTCTCGCCGCTCGTCGGTCATTCCTCTCCCTCCGGCGGCGAAGCTAACCAGCCCCCGTTCCCTGTCAATTTCCACGGAGCCCGCCGCCCGTCCCCCCGCTACGCGGGCCCGCAACCCCGCATCACGCGTCCGGCTGGGGTGGCTGTTCGGGCGGGCTCTCGAGCGCGGCACCCTGCTCGTCGCGGATCTCCACCCCGGCGGCCCGCAGGCTGTAGAAGAGCAACCAGCGCTCGGGCGGCGACAGGCTGCCCGGGGGCAGGGCCCGGTCGATCTCCGCGAGCTCGAGCCACCCGCGCCGGATGCCGAGCTGGAAGAGCGTCTTCCGCGCCTCGTGGCTCTCGCTGCCCGCTCGCACGTTCACCCCTCGCGGTCGCCTCCGGTCCGCGCCGCCGCCTCCGCGCGCGGAAGCGTGAAGGTGCGGTGCTCCGAGACGGCGACGGGCCGGTTCGGGTTCTCCGGGGGCGCCTCCTGGTGCCCGGGGCTGTCCGCAGCGCCCGGGCGAGTGACCTTCGGACCCCAGATCCGCGCGATCTCCTCCTCCTCCATGACCTCGGTCGTGAGGAGCCGGGCCGCCGCAGCCTCGAGCTTGTCCCGGTGCTGCCGGACCACGGCCCGCGCCCGTTCCTGCGCCTCGACCACGAGCGCCTGGACCTCCCTGTCCACCGCGAGCGCCGTCTGGTCCGAGTAGGCACGCTGCTCCATGCCCTTGATGCCCAGGAAGTTCGGGCCGCTCTGGTCACCCAGCGACACCGGCCCGACCGCCGTGCTCATGCCATAGTCGCGGACCATCATGCGGGCGAGGCCGGTCGCCTGCTGGATGTCGTTCGAGGCGCCGGTCGAGGGCTCGCCGAACACCTCCTCCTCGGCCACCCGACCGCCCATCAGTCCGGCCATCCTGTCCCTGAGTTCGCTGCGCGTGAGGAGGTAGCGATCCTCGATGGGGAGCTGGAGCGTGTAGCCGAGCGCGCCCAGGCCGCGCGGGATGATCGACACCTTGGTGACGCGGTCGGCGTGCGGGAGCATCCAGGAGACGAGCGCGTGCCCGGACTCGTGGAACGCGACGATCTCCTTCTCCCGCTCGTTGATCCGGCGGCTCTTCTTCTCGAGGCCCGCGACGACGCGCTCCACCGCCTCCTCGAACTCCGCCCGGGTGACGGCGCTCTTGTTGCGCCGCGCGGCGAGCAGCGCCGCCTCGTTCACCACGTTCGCGAGGTCCGCGCCCGCGAAGCCGGGGGTCCGGGACGCGACCACCTTGAGGTCCACGTCGGGCCCGAGCTTCACGTTACGTGCATGGATCTGGAGGATACGCTCGCGACCGCGCTTGTCGGGCCGGTCCACCAGCACCTGGCGGTCGAAGCGGCCGGGGCGGAGCAGCGCCGGATCGAGGATCTCGGGGCGGTTGGTCGCGCCCATGATGATGAGGCCTGCGCGGGCGTCGAAGCCGTCCATCTCCGCGAGGAGCTGGTTGAGCGTCTGCTCGCGCTCGTCGTGACCTCCGACGATCCCGGCGTTGCGCGACTTCCCGAGCGCGTCGAGCTCGTCGATGAAGACGATGCAGGGCGCCTTCTGCGTGGCCTGCTGGAAGAGGTCGCGCACGCGGGCCGCACCCACGCCCAAGAACATCTCCACGAACTCGGACCCGGAAAGCGAGAAGAACGGCACGCCCGCTTCACCGGCGGTGGCGCGCGCAAGGAGGGTCTTGCCCGTGCCCGGCGGGCCCACGAGCAGCACGCCCTTCGGGATCCGGCCGCCGAGCCGGCGGTACTTCTCCGGGGTCTTCAGGAACTCGACGATCTCCTGGAGCTCCTCCACGGCCTCGTCGATCCCGGCCGCATCCTGGAAGGTGACGCCGGTGTCCGGCTCCATGTGGACGCGGGCCCGGGACTTCCCGAACGCCATGACACCCGGCGGCCCTTGCCCCATCTGGCCGGACATGCGCCGCATCACCCACGCCCAGAACAGGAGCCCGATCGCGATGGGCACGATCCACACCCAGAACAGGTCGCCCATCCCACCTCCCGAGACCGCGTCGTACGGGATGCCCGCCTTCTCGATGGTGGGGACGAGATCGTCCCCGCCGCCCGGGATCCGGTTGGCGAGGTAGGGCGCGGCCTGCCCGTCGCCGCCCTCGGCCTTCCTCGCCGCGGCATCCTTCGGGATCCCGCGCACCCAGTCCGGGCCGATGACCACGCGCTCGAAGCTGCCCTCGCGGATCATCGCCTTGAACTGCGAGTACGGGATGCGGCTGACGCCGACTTCCTGGAAGGCCCGGAAGAGGAAGACCGCCAGGGCGATCAGCACGAGCCAGGCGGCCGGCGAGGCGAGCGGCAACCTCGGCTGGTTGCCGAGCCGTGGGCCTCGTTCTCCGCGAGGCTGGTTCTTCCGCTCGTTCGCCACCTTCGGCCTCCCTGGCCCCTCTCCGGGCAATCTGCGCACGCGAGCTCCTCCCGTCGCGGGACCCCTCGGCGTGCCCTGCCCGAACGCACGGCCCTGATCGGAAGGCCGTGCGCGGGCACTTGCGAGGTTCCGATAACGGGCACACGGCGCGCGCGCCGCCGCTCCCCGGCTCCGTTGGGTCGGGGACCCATCGGGCGAGGAAGAGGGCGTCGGCCGGGCGGGGTCCTCAGGCCTCGGGAGACGACCCACTCCCGAACAGCGCTGTTGCCGAGCCTGAGGCCTGACGCCTGAGGCCCGATGCCTCCTTCACAGGCCGAGCAGCTTCGCGATGCTCTTCTCGTCCGCGGGCGGGAACTCGTACTCGTCGAGCTCGTCCGGCCGGACCCATCGGTGATCGGCCACGCGGATGTGCTGCAGCGGGCCGCGGACGATGCGGCAGCGGTAGACGCAGAAGTCGATGTCGTAGGACTCGTACGCGTGCTCGACGTGGATCACCCGATCCGCGACCTCGACGCCGATCCCCATCTCCTCGACCAGCTCGCGCGCCAGCGCCTCCGGATCGCTCTCGCCGGGCTCGACGCGCCCGCCGGGGAACTCCCACAGGTTCGGGAGGGTGGCGGTCTTCGGGCGCTGGGTGATGAGGTACTTTCCGTCCTTCTCGATCATCGCCCCCACCACCCGGATCTTCTTTCGCATCGCTCGTGGCTCCCGTGCGCGGGGCGCGGCCCGAGGGGCCGCAGATCCGCCCCGGCCGAGATCCGGCGATCTCTCCGAGGCCGGCGGATTGTAGAATCGCGGCGCCATGACGTCCATCCGCTTCCTCGGCGCCGCGGGCACGGTCACGGGCTCGCGCTTTCTCGTGCAACACGGCCCCGCCCGCGTCCTCGTCGACGCCGGCCTCTTCCAGGGCGCGAAGGAGCTCCGGCTGCGGAACCGCGCGCCGTGGCCCGTACCGCCGGAGAGCCTCGATGCCGTCGTGCTGACCCACGCCCACATCGACCACAGCGGCGCGCTCCCCTTGCTGGTGCGGGACGGCTACCGGGGCATCGTGCACTGCACCCCCGCCACCCGGGACCTCTGCGGCCTCCTCCTTCCCGACTCCGGGAGGCTCCAGGAGGAAGAAGCCGGCTGGGCGAACAAGCGCGGCTACTCGAAGCACGCGCCCAACGCCCGGCCGCTCTACACCGAGGCGGATGCGGTCGCGGCCCTCCCGCGCCTGCGCGCGATCGCCTACGGCGAGCGGCGTGAGGTCGCGCCCGGCGTGACGATCCGCTGCCGGCGCGCGGGGCACATCCTCGGGAGCGCCACCGTCGAGATGGAGCTCGCCGGCAGCCCGCCCCGGCGGATCCTCTTCAGCGGCGATCTCGGCCGCTACGACGCCCCCATCCTGCCCGACCCGGAGCCGGCCCCCGCCGTGGACGCCCTCGTCGTCGAGAGCACCTACGGTGGCAAGCGGCACGAGGGCGGATCGCCCGACCAGGCGCTCGCCGCCGAGGTCCGCCGCACCGCCGACCAGCGGGGGGTCCTGCTCATCCCGGCCTTCGCCATCGGCCGCACGCAGGAGATCCTCTTCGCGCTCGAGTCGCTCGAGCAGGCGAAGGCCATCCCGGAGCTGCCCGTCTTCGTCGACTCGCCGATGGCCGTGGACGCGACCCCGCTTTTCCTCGCTCACCGCGAGGACCACGACGACGAGATGGCGCGCCGCATCTCCGCGGGCGAGGAGCCGCTCCGGCCGGCGAAGCTCAGCTTCTCCCGGAGCGTGCAGCAGTCGAAGGCGATCAACGAGCGGCGCGGGCCCTTCGTGGTCATCTCCGCCTCCGGCATGGCCACCGGCGGCCGCGTGCTCCACCACCTCGCCCGCCGGCTTCCCGATCCGACCACCACCGTGCTCCTCGTCGGTTTTCAGGCCGCCGGTACGCGCGGCGCGCGGCTCCAGGCCGGCGAGCCCTTCCTCCGCATCCACGGCGAGGAGATCCCGGTGAAGGCGCGGGTGGCCAGCATCTCCGGCTTCTCCGCCCACGCCGACGAGGAGGAGATCGTCCGGTGGATGAGCGGGTTCCCCGCGCCGGCGAGGAGGACCTTCCTCGTGCACGGTGAGCCCACCGCGCTCGCGGCCGCGAAGGCGCGCATGGATCGGATGGGCTGGCCGGCGCACGTGCCGACCCATCTGGAGACGGTGGAGCTCTAGGAGTCGACCGCCGCCACCACGCTCGCCAGCGCCTCGGGCGCTGCGCGGCGGGCGGCGGGCGAGGCGGCGAGCGCGCTCTCCGGCATCGAGGCCACGACCGCCGAGGCCGGCTCCTGGCAGACCCCGGTCCCGCCGGCGCGGATCACCTCCGACAGGCCCTGGGCGCCGTCCGCGCCCATGCCCGAGAGCACCACGCCGACCGTGCCCTCTCCCCGCGCCGCGGCGCTCGCCAGGAGCCGGTCCGCGCTGGGGACGAACCGGGAGCGCGACTCGACCGCTCGGGCGCGCCCGCCGTCCACGACCAGATCGCGGCCGCCGGTGGGGACGTAGACCGCGCCCGCCTCGAGCGGCTCCGCGTCCTCGACCACGACCGCACGCCAGCCGGAGGCGTCGGAGAGCCACTGGGCGAAGAAGGACATGAACTCGGCGTCCATGTGCTGCGCCACCAGCACCGCCCTGCCCTC
>JAEZXM010000011.1 GCA_023419875.1 Pseudomonadota bacterium
GCTGGAGCGCACGCGGAAGGCGTTCGAGACCAACGGACCGAAGACCTGGAAGGTCCTCGCGAACCAAGGCGTGTTCCGCGGCACCGGCCCGGCCCAGGGGAAGGTCGCGTTCCTCTTCCCCGGCCAGGGCAGCCAGTACGTCAACATGGGCCGGGAGCTCTACGACACCGAGCCTGCCGTCCGGGCGGTGTACGACGAGGCCGACGCGGTCCTCACCCGGATCCTCGGCCGGCCGCTCACCTCGTTCCTGTTCGCGGATCCGACCGACCCCGCGGCGATGGCCAAGGCCGAGGAGGAGCTCCGCCAGACGGCGATCACCCAGCCCGCCGTGCTGACGGTGGACAACGGCCTCCGCGCCCTGTTCGCCGAGTACGGCATGGTCCCGGACTACGTCATGGGCCACTCGCTCGGCGAGTACGGTGCGCTCGTCGCCGCCGGGGCGATGCACTTCGCCGACGCGCTCGAGGCCTCCGCGGCGCGCGGCCGCGAGATGACCCGCGTGAGCCTGTCCGACAACGGCTGGATGGCCGCGGTCATGGGGCCGCTCGAGGTGATCGAGAAGACGATCGCCGGGATCGACGGCTACGTGGTCACCGCCAACCTGAACAGCACCAGCCAGGCGGTGATCGGCGGCGAGACCGCCGCGGTGCAGCGCGCGATGGCGGCGCTCGAGGCGCAGGGCCTCCAGGTCGTCCGCCTGCCCGTGAGCCACGCCTTCCACACGCGGATCGTCGCCCCGGCCGCCGAGCCGCTGGGCGAGGTGCTCGACCGGCTCCGCATCACCGGGCCGAAGGTGCCGGTGGTCGCGAACGTCACCGGCGAGCTCTACCCGACGACGGGCAAGGAAGTGCGCGACATGCTCGTCCAGCAGATCGCCTCGCCCGTGCAGTGGGTGAAGGGGCTGGAGACGCTCTGGCGCGAGGGCGTCCGGACGTTCGTCGAGGTGGGCCCGAAGCGGGCACTCAAGGGGTTCGTGGACGACGTCCTGGGCGCACGCGACGGCGTCGTGTCCCTCTACACGAACCACCCCAAGAACGGCGAGCTCGCCTCCTTCAACCAGGCGCTGTGCGGCCTCTACGCGGCCGGGTACGGCGCGCCGGCCGAGACCGCGACACCGGCCGTCGTTCGACAGCTGCAGGACGAACCGAGAGCAGAGCAGACACCCGGAGCTCCGGAGAACGGGACCATGAACAGCCAGACCGTCGAAGAGCTCGCCCAGGCGATCGCCCGGGCCATCTCCGGGACCACCGCCGCGGCGTCGCCGCAGCCCGGCGGGGCGCTGGATCGCAACCAGCCGCCGGCCGGATCGGTGGTCATCACCGGCTGCGGCCTCGGCCTACCCGGGCCCGAGAAGTCGGTGATGGATCCGACGAACGTCGAGCGGATCCTGCGCGGCGACCAGCTCATCGACCTCATCCCCGCGCGCTTCCGCGAGGCGATGGCCCGCAAGCACGTGACGCGGGTGGTGAAGACGGCGCAGGGCGACGGCAGCTTCGAGACGATCGACGACTCGGCCGACGTCATCAAGCTCGCCGGGCGTCCGGGGCCTTTCGATCTCGCCGCCGAGTACGGCGTGCCCGCGAAGCTGGTGGAGGCGCTGGACGTCACCACCCAGCTCGCCATCGCCGCGGGCATCGACGCGCTCCGCGAGGCGGGGATCCCGCTCGTCCAGACCTGGCGCCGCACCTCGAAGGGCACGTTCCTGCCCGACCGGTGGATGCTCCCCGAGTCGATGCGCGACGACACCGGCGTCATCTTCGGCTCGGCGTTCCCGGGCCTCGACCGGTTCGCCGAGGAGCTCCGGCGGTACTACACGTACGAGGGCCGGCGCGCGCGGCGCGACGGGCTCGAGGAGCTGCGCGGGCGGACCACCGACCCGGCGGCGCTCGCCGAGATCGCGCGGCAGCTCGCGCAGGTGGAGGACGAGCTCCGCCGCGAGCCGTACGCCTTCGACCGTCGTTTCCTCCTCCGCATCCTGCCGATGGGCCACAGCCAGTTCGCCGAGTACATCGGCGCGCGCGGCCCGAACGCGGTCGCGAACGCCGCCTGCGCAAGCACGGCCCAGGCGATCGCCATGGCCGAGGACTGGATCCGCACCGGCCGCTGCCGGCGCGTGGTCGTGATCGCCGCCGACGACGTCACGAGCGACAACCTGATGGAGTGGATGGGCGCAGGCTTCCTCGCCACCGGCGCGGCGGCCACCGACGAGAAGGTCGAGGACGCGGCCATCCCGTTCGACCGGCGCCGCCACGGCATGATCGTCGGCATGGGCGCGGCCGCGCTCGTGGTCGAGAGCCAGGACGCGGTCGAGGAGCGCGGCATGCGCGGCATCGTCGAGCTCCTCTCGAGCGAGGCGCGCAACAGCGCCTTCCACGCCACGCGGCTCGACGTGGACCACGTCGCGGACGTGGTGGAGAGCCTGGTCCGGTCGGCCGAGCTGCGCTTCGGCGTCGACCGGCGCGCCATGGCGCCGGAGACCGTGTTCGTCTCGCACGAGACGCACACGCCCGCCCGCGGCGGGAGCGCCTCCGCCGAGGTCGCTTCGCTGCGCAAGGTGTTCGGCGGCGCGGCGAGCGAGATCGTCATCGCCAACACCAAGGGGTTCACCGGTCACGCCATGGGCGTGGGCGTCGAGGACGTCATCGCGGTCAAGATCCTCGAGCACGGGATCGTCCCGCCGGTACCGAACCTCAAGGAGGAGGACCCGGACCTCGGACCGCTCAACCTCTCCCGCGGCGGCCGATACCCGGTGAACTACGCGATCCACCTCGGCGCGGGCTTCGGCTCGCAGATCGCCCTCACGCTCACCCGGCGCATCCCCGGCGGCGCGGACCGGATCGACCGGCCCGACGTCTACCGCCGCTGGCTCGACGGCGTGAGCGGCGTGGACCGCGCCGAGACCGAGATCGTGCAGCGCACGCTCCGCGTCGTCTCGAACGGCGCGCCCTCGCGCACGCCGGCACCCGCCACCTGGCAGTGGGGCACCGGTCCCGTGCGCCGGGCTCCGGCGCCGGCGCGGGCTTCGGCTTCCACCGTGTACCCGGCTTTCCCCAGCCTCCCGGCCCCTCGGCCCGCGGTCAGGCCCGCGGCCCCGGCCGCGGTCGTCGCCCCGCCTCGCGCTGCCGCGGCGGCGCCCGCTGCCGTTGCTCCGGCGACTTCCGCCGCCCCCGTTCGCCCTGAGCGTAGCGAAGCGGAGTCGAAGCGCGAACTCACGACGAGCGACCCCGTCACGGCCCGCGTCGTCCAGATCGTCGCCCAGAAGACCGGCTACCCCACCGACCTCCTCGATCTCGACCTCGACCTCGAGGCCGACCTCGGCGTGGACACGGTGAAGCAGGCCGAGACGTTCGCGGCGGTGCGCGAGGAGTGGGCCATCCCGCCCGTCGAGAACCTCCGGCTCCGCGACTTCCCGACCCTGCGCCACGTGATCGGGTTCGTGCGCACGCACCGGCCGGACCTCGCGGCGGCGCCTGCTGCCGCTGCTCCGGCCTCTTCCTCCGCCTCCGTTCGCCCTGAGTCGAAGAGCGAACCCACGGCCAGCGATCCGGTCACCGCCCGGGTGGTCGAGATCGTCGCCCAGAAGACCGGATACCCGACCGACCTCCTCGATCTCGACCTCGACCTCGAGGCCGACCTCGGCGTCGACACGGTGAAGCAGGCCGAGACGTTCGCGGCGGTGCGCGAGGAGTGGGCCATCCCGCCCGTCGAGAACCTCCGGCTCCGCGACTTC
>JAEZXM010000018.1 GCA_023419875.1 Pseudomonadota bacterium
CAACGCAAGGCCGTCGTGGGCGCGCCGGCGCGCGCCGGGATGGGAGCGACGTGATCCTCACCGTGGTGGGCGCCCGCCCCAACTTCATGAAGGCCGCACCGATCCACCGCGCGTTCGAGCGCGCGGGGGTGGAGCACGGCCTCCTCCACACCGGCCAGCACTATGACGAGGCCATGTCCAAGGTCTTCTTCGAGGACCTGGGCATGCCCCGGCCCATCGTCGACCTGGGCGTGGGCTCGGGCACGCACGCTCAGCAGACCGCGGCCGTGATGGTGGGGGTGGAGCAGTACTTCACCCAGCACCGGCCCAGGGCGGTGCTGGTGGTGGGCGACGTGAACAGCACCCTCGCCGCGAGCGTGGTGGCGGCGAAGATGGGGATCTACTGCGCCCACGTCGAGGCCGGGCTCCGCTCCAACGACTGGTCCATGCCCGAGGAGGTGAACCGAGCGGTCACCGATTCGGTGTCCGACCTGCTCCTCACGCCCTCCGCCGACGCGGACCGGAACCTCCTCGCCGAGGGGTGCCCCCCGGAGTCGATCGTCCGGGTGGGGAATGTGATGATCGACACGCTGCTCGAGCACCTCCCCCGGGCCCGGGCGCTCGACGTTCCCGGGCGGCTCGGCGTCGGGTCCGGCGGCTACGCCGTGCTCACCCTCCACCGCCCGTCCAACGTGGACGATCCGGCCGTGTTCGAGGGGCTGCTCTCCGCGGTGGCGAAGATCGCCCGGCGCCTGCCCGTCGTCTTCCCCGTCCACCCGCGCACGCGCCAGCGGGCGGCCACCGCGGGGCACGACCTCGCGAGCTTCCCCGGCCTCGTCCCGATCGATCCCCTCGGCTACCTCGAGTTCCTCTCCCTCACCTCCCGGGCGCGCCTCGTGCTCACCGACTCCGGCGGCCTCCAGGAGGAGAGCACGGTGCTCGGCATCCCTTGCCTCACGCTCCGTGAGAACACCGAGCGTCCCATCACGGTCGAGCAGGGCACGAACGTCGTCGTCGGGACCCGCCCCGAGGTCATCGAGGCCGCGGCCGCCGAGGCCCTGGATCGCCCGCCCGGCGCCGCCCGCCGCGTACCGGAGCTGTGGGACGGCAAGGCGGCCGAGCGGATCGTGGAGGCGGTGCGGGCGCGCATCGGGTGACGGATGCCCTCCCCCTCGCCGGAGCTGCGGGTCCTGGTCGTCACCCAGCTGTTCCCCAGCGCCGCCGATCCCACCAACGCGGTGTTCAACCGCCTCCAGCTCGTCGCGCTCTCCCGGCGCTGCCGGGTCCACCTGAACGCGGTGATCCCCTGGTTCCCGGGGGCGCGCCTGTTCCGCCGCTGGTCCATCGCCGGGCGCAACGCGGACGTACCGCGGGAGGAGCTCGTCGACGGCCTCCGCGTGGTCCACCCGCGGGTCCTGTTCCTGCCCCGGGTCGGTCCCGCGCTCTCGCCCGCGCTGTACGCGGCCTCGCTCTGGCCGAGGCTCCGCCGGCTCCGCGGCGAGGTGGATGCCGTGCTCGGGTGCTGGGCCACGCCGGACGGGGTGGCGGCGATCGAGCTGGCGCGCCGGCTCGGGGCCGCCTCGGTGGTGAAGGTCCACGGCACCGACCTCAACGTCCTCGCGCGCCGGCCCGCGATCCGCCGCGTGCTCGAGCGGGCGTTGCCCCGGGCCGATCGCCTCGTGGCCGTGAACCGGCCGCTCGCGGAGGTCGCCCGGGAGCTGGGCGTCCCGGAGCGGAAGATCGCGGTGGTGCGGAACGGGCTCGACCGGGAGACCTTCCGTCCCCGTGAGCGCGGCGCGGCGCGCGCCGAGCTCGGGCTGCCGGCGGACGGGCGCTGGATCGTCTACGTCGGGCTCTTCCACCGCATGAAGGGGCTCGGAGAGCTCGCCGCCGCGTTCGATCTCCTCGCGCCCCGGCGCCCGGACGTGAACCTCGCCCTCGTGGGCGAGGGGCCCGACGCCGCGCTCGCACGGGAGGCCCAGGCGCGGCACCCCGGCCGTGTGGTGCTCACCGGCCCGCTGCCTGCGGGCGGGGTGGCGCGCTGGATGGCCGCGGCGGATCTCGTCACGCTCCCGAGCTGGGCCGAGGGGACCCCCAACGTGATCCTGGAGGCGTTCGCGGCCGGGCGGCGCGTGGTGGCGACGCGCGTGGGCGGGATCCCGGACCTCGTGCGCTCGGAGGTCTTCGGCGCCCTCGTCCCGCCGCGCGATCCGGCGGCGCTCGCCGCCGCGCTCGAGCGAGAGGTGTCCGTGGAGGCCGATCCGCAGGCGCTCGCGCAGGCGGTCCCGTCCGGCTGGGACGAGAGCGCGAGCCGCCTCCTGGAGGTGCTCCAGGAGGCGGTCGCGGAGCGCGCCGCGGCGAGCGTCATGGCGCCGGCGTGAGCCGCGGACGCGCCGCGCCCCGCGCAGGCCGTCGTTTCCTCACTGCACCAGCGCGTCCGCCAGCCCGTTCACGTACTCCTCGATGGCCGTGTAGCCGGACGGCATCACCTGCGAGTGATCGTTGCCGTAGGTCGGGTCGAGGCCGCGGGCGGTCTCCCAGGCGTCGGCCATGCCGTCGTTGTCCGCGTCCGCCGGGGGCGTCGTGGGGGCGAGGCCGGCCATGAGATCGGCGGGGAGATCCGGGTTCCACGCCCCGGTCCGGTTCCGCACGTCGGTGATCACCTGCCGGGTGAATCCGTCGCGGGGGAACGCGCCGGCGCGGTCGAGCACGGAGGCGTACGCCGCGGTCGAGCTGAGCTGCGTGACCGGGACCCAGCTCGGGTAGACGGAGAAGTCGAACGGGCTGGTGGCCCGATAGGTCGTCGAGTCGCGCTCCAGCGTGCCCCAGTAGTGATCGGCCCAGATGTTGTCGATCCTCCGGTTCACGCCGGCGGGCGGATCGTCCATGAAGCTGTCGTTGACGTAGTACCGGGGCGCGGGGCTGCCGTCGTCCGAGTCGAAGTAGAACGGATAGAGGCTCCCGCTCGGCCCGTCCTTGAAGTAGTTCCCGACGAGGTTGTGGTTCCCGGAGGCGGTGCTGTGGTGCACGAAGGCGTGCCGGACGTTGTAGGCGACGCTGTTCCGCATCTCCGAGGGGCCGCCGGAGAGCGCAGGGCACCGGTTCCGGTGGCCGGCGCAGAGGTTGTTGAGGTAGCTCACGCGCCCGGCCACGTTGAGCATGCCGTAGTTGTGGGTCGAGCCGTCCGAGTGCTGCGGGGCGATCTGCGAGGGCTCGACGGTGGTCCACTGCACCGTCACGTCCCGGGCGTCGTAGGTGTCGATCGTCTCGTCGGCGCCGTAGGCGACCGAGATGTGGTCGAGGATGAGGCGGCTGTTCCGCGAGAACTGCATGGCGTCGTACTGGTCCGCGTTGCAGGAGCCGGAGCACCGGGGCGGGCGCACGCGCACGTGGCGGATGATGATGTTCTGGACGGACGCGTCGTACTCTCCGTAGAGACGGCCGGCGATGGTGATGCCGCCGCCGGGGGCGGTCTGGCCGGCGATGGTGACGTTCCCGTAGGTCACGGTCACGTCGCCCCGGATGACGCCGCTCACCGCGAACACGATGATCCGCGGCTGGTTGACGTCGAGGGCAGCCTGGAGGCTCCCCGCGCCGGAGGCGTTGAGGTTCGTCACCTTGATGACGCGACCGCCACGGCCGCCGGTGGCGCGTGCGCCGAAGCCCTCCGCCCCGGGGAAGGCGCGGACCTCGCCGCAGGCCTGGCTCAGCACCGGCGATCCGCCCGTGCAGCCCGCAGGCGACGCCGAGACGACCGTCCGCGTCTGAAGCCCGCCGGTGCAGGCGCTCCAGGCCGAGTAGGTGAACGAGGTGCAGGTGACCGGCGCCGTGGCGACGGTGACGCTGGCCGTCCCGGAGACGCTGGCGTTGGCGGCGCTCGTCGCGCGGACCACGCAGGTGGCGGCCGAGGGGGGCGCGGTGAAGAGACCGGTGGAGTCGACCGAGCCGCAGCCGGCCGGCTCGACGGTCCATCGCACCGAGGTCGACTGCGCCCGTGCGAGCCCTGCGACGCCCAGCGAGGCGAGAGCGAGCGCGAGCTTCGCGGTTCGGGCCAGACGAGGAGAAGGCATTTGCGTCACTCCTTTGCTGCGGGTTCCAGGACGAGATCCGTCCTCAGGAGTCGAGTTCCATTTCGAAGGCGGTACCTCTAGCGAGAATCGCCGCGATTTCCAACGCACCCATCCATACATGCGAATGAGAGCGTGCAGGCCCGGCGGGGGATCGAGCTACGGGATCCCCGACGCAAGGAAGCTGCCGCAGGTCGTGTTGATCGTCGCGCGGAACTGGAGGGTCCCTCCGGCGTCGACGCTCACGCTGGCCGGGTCCACGACGACCGACAGCACGCGGTCGCGGACGGTGACGGTCGCCGTGGCCCGCGCCGCGGCAGAGGCCCGGCTCGTGGCGACCACGTGGTAGGTCCCCGCGAGCTGCGGCGCGGTGTAGACCCCGCCCGAGGTGACGGTCCCGCCCGCTGTACCCTCGGTGACGGACCAGGTCACGACCTGGTCGGTGGTGCCGGTGACCGTGGCGGTGAAGGTCTGGGTCCGGCAGGCATCCACGGTGACCGTGGCCGGGGAGATGCTCACCGCCACCGGGGCGGTGACGGTGATCGTCGCCGTGTCACTCCGGGTCGGATCGGAGACGCTGGTCGCGATCACGTGGCAGGTGCGGCCCGTCGTCGGCGCGGTGTACACGCCGCCGGTGGTCACGGTCCCGCAGCCGCTCTCCTGCACGCTCCACGTCACCGCGCTGCTCGGCAGGTTGGTCACGGCGGCGGTGAAGGTGACGGTCCCCCCGGCGGCGACGGTGGTCGTCCGGGGCGAGATGGCCACCGAACCGGCGGGCGGCACGTTGACCGTGATGGTCGCGGTCCCGGAGCGGGTCGGATCGGCATTGCTCACGGCGCGGACGTGGTAGACGCCGGCGCTCCCCGGCGCGGTGTAGAGCCCGGCCTGGTCGATGCTCCCGCCCTGCGCCTCCTGGACCTCCCAGGTGACCGTGAGATCCGCGGTCCCGGTGACGGCGGCGGCGAACCGCGCGGCCTGCCCCGGCTGGAGATCGACGCTGCCGGGGCTGACACTGACCGTGACGGTCTGGCCGCCCGGACCCTCCCCGGATCCTGCCTGTGCGCCGCATGCGGTGAGCGCGAGCGCAGCGAGAAGAACGGCCGGAGACGGCGTGTGGTGCGAGCGCATCGATGAGGCTCCTTACGGGCAGTGAACTTACGGGGGAACGAGTACCCGGATCGGGTGTCACTCGAACCCGGCACAACATGGCATCCATTCCCCGGGCTGTGAATCGACCACAGGAGGCGGATCCGCAGTAGTTCCGGGTAGCTGCGCCCCCGACATCGCCGCGGACCGGACCGCGGGCCGCGATCCTCGAAAGCGGATTTTCCGCCGGCCCTCCCCGTGTCCCGTGAGCCCACGTCGCCGGATCCTGTGCTACGCCGGCCTACACTCGGCGTCCTACCTTCTCACCGTGAGGATGGCGCGCGTCCCGGTGCTCGGTCTGGTGGTGGTCTCGATGATCTCGTCCGCGTGCGGGGCCCCGGGCATCCACGACGAGGAGGGCGTGACCGTCGTGCTCGACACCACCGCGGCCTTCGCCCGGGCGCCGGACTTCCCGCCGCGGTTCCGCAGCACGATCGAGGCCGCCCTTCGCTACTGGGGCGGCACGTGGGACGACGTCTCGGGCCGGACCGTGACCCTGCTCGACGAGGCGTACGTCTCGTGCGGCAACATGCAGGCGCTCGGCTGCTTCGACGGCGACATCCGCATCACGACGCGCGATCCCGGGATCGGCACGTTCCCCTGCGTGGAGGCGACGACGCTCGTCCACGAGGTCGGCCACGCCGTCATCGGCGATCCGCGCCACCAGGATCCGCGCTGGATGGACATGGAGGCGCTGGCCGCCGAGCTGTCCGGCCGGACCGGGTACACCGACCTGGGCGAGGGATCGTGCGTGACGTACCCGAGCGTCTGGCGACACCCGCCCGATTGACGGTCTCCACGCCCGCCGCTCACAACCGCGTGCGCAGCTCGGCCCGGAGGAGCTTCCCCGCTTCGTTGCGCGGAAGCGCGTCCACCGGGACGAAGCGGGCCGGGACCTGATAGGGCGGCAGGCGCGACCGGCAGAAGACCTTCAGCGCCTCGAGGTCGAGGGGCTGGTCGGGTCGCGCAACCACGAACGCCACCGGCACCTCGCCGAGGAGCTCGTCGGGCGCGCCCACCACTGCGGCCTCGGCGAGGCCGGGGTGCTCGGCCACCACGTTCTCGATCTCGACCGGGCTGACGCGGTGCCCGCCGACCTTGAGGATCTCCTTCGACCTCCCCCGGTGGAAGAAGAAGCCGTCCGCGTCCCGCAGGGCGAGGTCGCCCGTCCAGAGCCAACCGTCGTGGAGGATGGCCGCCGTCTCCTCGGGCTCGTCGAGGTAGCCGGGCGTGACGTTGTCGCCGCGCGCGACGAGGTTGCCGACCTCGCCCGGAGGGATTCGCCGCCCGGCGTCGTCCACGACCGCGAGCTCCACCCCCGGGATGGCGATCCCGATCGACCCGCGCTTCTCCTCGGCGCGCTCGGGCGGGAGATAGCTGAGCCGGGCGGTGGCCTCGGTCTGTCCGTACATCACGAAGAGCTGCGCCGGCCGGAAGGCCTCCCGGACCCAGTCGATCGTGGCCGGCGCCATCGCGCCGCCGGCCTGGGTCAGGTAGCGCAGCCTGGGGCGGGCGACGGTGGACACGTCCACCTGGCGCCGGAGGATCTCGAACGTGAGCGGCACCCCGGCGAACCCGGTACACCCCTCGGACCCGATCGCCTCGAGCACGACGCGCGGGAAGGCAAAGCGTCCGTCGAGGAAGACCGAGCCGCCGGCGAGGAGGTGCGTCTGGAGCACGCTGCGGCCGTAGCAGTACGAGAGCGGCAGGACGAGGAGCGCGCGGTCCTCCTCGGTGAGCCCGAGGTACTCGACGATCGAGCGCGTGTTGGCCGCCACGTTCCGGTGGGTCTGGACGACGCCGCGGGGACGGCCGGTGCTGCCCGAGGTGTAGAGGACGAGCGCGGGATCGCCGGGGTCGAGGGTCGGGGGGCGGAGCTCAACGGGCGGGAGCGCCGGATCGACGCGCCCGTCGTCGGACACCCACGTGCACGGGGCCGGCGCGAGCTCGGCCACGAGCGCGGGCGGGAGCGGTCCGGGGTGGACGATCCAGAGCCGCTCGAGCGGCGCGAGGGCGACGACCTTCGCCCAACGCCGCGCGTCCCTGCCC
>JAEZXM010000044.1 GCA_023419875.1 Pseudomonadota bacterium
ATGCCGTGCCTGGCCCTCCCCCGACCCTCCGCGCTACCATCGACGCTGGCGCTGCTCCTGGCGCCCAGGAGGCGCACTTGGCCGTCCGCCCGCAGGCCCTCGCCCACGACGACGTCCTCGCGAAGAGCCTCCTCCTCGCGCGCCTCGACCCCGAGCTCCGCGCCCGGTTCCTGGGGTTCACCGAGCAGGTGGTGGTCCCGCCGCGGACGCGGATCCACGGCGACGCCGATGCGGGCAAGCACCTCTTCGTCATCCTCTCCGGCGAGGCGACCTGCCGGCGCGAGCACCTCGACCTGCGCCGGCTGGGCCCCGGCGACGTGTTCGGGGAGCTCGCCGCCGCGGGGGGCCGGCACCGGGGCGAGGTGATCACCTCGGCGGGCGCCCTCACCGCGGCCCGGCTCTCGGCCGCGGCCTGGGCCTCGATCGAGCGGGAGGATCCTCGGCTCGCGGCGGCCCTCGCGGTGGGCCTCGTCGACGTGGTGCAGGACGAGCTCGGCCGGCTCACGGGCGAGATGGACCTCGTGCTCCGCGGGCGGACGCTCCCGCGCGCCGAGGAGATCACCGTGCAGGTGCTGGGGCAGGAGCGCCGGATCCGCACCGGGACCCGGGTCATGGACCTCCTGCCGGCGGAGCTCGGCGGGGATCTGGTGGTGGCGGGCCTGCTCGGTCAGAAGCCCGTGTCCCTCTCGACGCCGATCTTCACCGACACCATCGTCGCGCCCCTCACGCTCTCGCACTGGGAGGGGCGCCGGATCTACGCCTCGTCGGTGGGGCTCCTCCTCCTCGAGGCCGCCCACCAGGTGGTCCCGGAGCTCGCCATCCGGCTCGGGCCCTCGCGCGGCGTCCGGCAGGCGGTGGAGGTCCCGGGCCTGCCGCACGCGGAGCTGCCCGCGCTCGCCGAGCGGCTCGCCCACGCGATGGAGCGGATCCGCGCCACCGACGCGCCCATCCGCGGCGAGAACTGGCCCGTGGACGAGGCCATCCGCTGGTTCCAGGACCACGGCTGGCGGGACGCCGTGCTCCTGCTCCGCCTCCGGAGGGTCGCGAGCGTCCGGCTCGTGTCCTGCGGTGAGGTCTACGCGCTCGCCACCGGACCGCTCCTCCCGTCCACCGGCGCGCTGCGCGGCTTTCGCCTGGAGGCCGACGGCGAAGGCCTGTGGCTCGCGCTCGGCGAACGCGATCCCCGCCTCCTCGAGGCGCCGGCGGCAGGCCCCCGTCCCGTGCATCCGCGCCAGGGCCTCATGCTGGCCGAGCACCAGCGATGGCTGGCGGCCATGGGCGTGGACAGCGTCGGCGCCTTCTCCCACCAGTGCATCACCGGCCAGGTGGCGCAGCTCATCCGGGTGGCGGAGGGGTTTCACGAGAAGCAGATCGGCCTCGTCGCCGACCGCGTCGCTGCCGAGCGGGACCGGATCCGGATCATCTCCATCGCCGGGCCGTCGTCCTCGGGGAAGACGACCTTCATCAAGCGGCTCACGGTCCAGCTCCAGATCAACGGCGTGAACCCGGTCGCCATCGGGCTCGACAACTACTACGTGGACCGGGAGAAGACGCCGAAGGACGCGAAGGGCGAGTGGGACTTCGAGGCCCTGGAGGCGCTCGACCTCGCAATGCTCCAGTCCCACGTGCGGCGCCTCCTGGCGGGCGAGGAGGTTCAGGCGCCGCGGTACGACTTCCTCTCCGGCCTCTCGCTCCCCGAGGGCGGGCCGAAGATCCGGCTCCGCCCCGGCGACGTGCTGATGCTGGAGGGGATCCACGGCCTCAACCCCCGGCTGCTCGGCGCGCTGCCGCAGGAGGGCCAGCTCTTCCGCGTGTTCATCCACCCCGCGACCACGCTCGCGCTCGATCGGCTCTCGCGCGTCTCCGCGACCGATCTCCGCCTGCTCCGCCGGATCGTCCGCGACCGGCACACCCGCGGCTATTCCGCCGCCGACAACATCCTCCGCTGGCCGTCGGTCCAGGCGGGCGAGCGGGTGCACATCTTCCCGTACCAGGGGGAGGCGGATGCGATCTTCGACTCCGCGCTCATCTACGAGCCCGCGGTGCTGAAGGTGTATGCCGAGCGGTACCTGCTCGAGGTCCCTCCCGAGCACCCCGCCTATCCGACCGCGATCCGCCTCCGTCACGTGGTCGACCGGTTCGTGTCGATCTACCCCGACCACGTCCCGCCGACGTCGATCCTCCGCGAGTTCATCGGGGGGAGCGGGTTCGAGTACTGAGGTCGGCGCCTACTCCCCGATCGTCGCGTACGTCGGCTCGCCCTTTCGCCGGTACGTGGCGATCACGACCCCCGTGCCCGTGGCGCGCGAGCTCACGAGCTCGAACGCCATCGGGACCGTCCCCGTGCCGAAGAGGCGCTTTCCGGGTCCACCGAGGGTGATCGGGCAGACGGCGAGGTTCAGCTCGTCCACGAGCCCGGCGGAGAGGAGCGTCTGCGCGAGCCCCGGGCTGCCGTGCACCTGCAGCTCGCCCGCGGTCCGCTCCATGATCGCGGGGACCTCACGCTGCGCGTCGCGGACGAGCTGGCTGCCGCCCCACTCGGCCTTCTGCAGCGTCCGCGAGGCGACGTACTTCGGGAGCGCGTTGAGCTTCGAGGCGACCGGGTCCTTGGGGTCCGTCTGTTTCGGCCAGTAGTTCGCGAAGATCTGGTACGTCCCCCGCCCGAGGAGGAAGGCGCCCACCCGGCCGAAGACGCCTTCGACGAACGCCATGAACTCCGCGTCCACGTACGGCGCGAACCAGCCGCCGTGCGCGAATCCGCCACTGCGGTCCTCGTCGGGGCCGCCGGGCCCCTGCAGGATGCCGTCGAGCGTCAGGAAGGTGTTGATGGTGAGCGTGCCCATGACGCGGCCCTCGGGGATGGAGTCCGTCGTTGGTAGCCGGACACCCGGGGCCGCGCTCGACCATCGAGGGCACGCTACCCGAGGCGCGTCCGGAACCTCGCCACGGCGAGCGCGAACACCACCCCGCCGATCAGCGCGAGCGCGCCGAGCGGGACGGCGAGGTCCGCGAAGCCGGCCCCGCGGAGCGTGCAGCTCCGCATCACCTCGGCGTAGTGGCGCACCGGGTTCACCCAGGTGATCGCCTGGAGCCACGCCGGCATCGCCCGGATCGGGCTCATGACGCCGGAGAGGAGCACGGCGGGGACGACGAACAGGAACGCCGCCAGGTAGCCCTGCTGCTGGGTGCGCGAGGCGGTGGAGACGAGGAGCCCGACGCCGACCGTGGTGAGCAGGTAGAGCAGCGTCCCCGTGGCGAGGACGGCCAGTGGGCCGTGGAGCGGCACGCCGAACACCCAGGCCCCGGCCGCCACGAGGAGCATCACGTCCAGGAAGCCGATGACGACGTACGGAGCGATCTTGCCGAACAGGAGGACCGCGGGACGGATGGGGGTGACCATCACCTGCTCGAGCGTCCCCATCTCGCGCTCCCGCGCGAGCCCCATCGCCGTGACGATGGTCGTCACCACCAGGAGGAGCATCGCCGCGATGCCGGGGATCATGTACGGCGGCGACTGGACGCTCGGGTTGTAGAGGATGCGGGGCGTGAGCTCGAGCTGCGCCGGGGGTGTCCGGCCGGCGCCGGAGAGGCGCGCGGCGGCGAGCTGCTCCGCGACCTCGCCGAAGTACCGGGAGGCGGTGGCGCCGGCGACGAGCGAGCGGTTCGGGTCGGTGCCGTCGATCACCACCTGCACCTCGGGAGAGCGGCCCGCGACGAGATCGGCGCCGAAGCGCGCCGGCAGGATCACCGCGGCGGCGGCCGCACCTTGGTCGATCGCGGCCTCCGCCTCGGCGGGGCCGGCCGCGGCCGGCGCGCGCAGGAGCGTGCCGTCGGCGAGGAGGCGCCGGGCGTGGAGGCGAGAGAGGTCGGTGCCGTCCCGGTCCACCACGACCGTGGGGATGCGGTCCACCGTGAAGTCCACCGCGAACCCGAAGATCAGGGTCTGGAGGAGCGGCGCGGCGACGAGCATGAACATCATGCGCCGGTCGCGCACCGTCTGGCGGATCTCCTTGCGGAAGACCGCCGCGAGCTGGACCCGGGCCGACGGACGCCTCACCCCGTTCATGCGAGCCTCCGCTGGAACCGCGCCGTGGCCAGGGCGAGGATGGCGGTCGCGAAGAGGACGAGGGCCACGAGATCGGGCCAGACGACGGCCAGCCCGTTCCCCTTGAGCAGGATCCCGCGGAGCGCGTGGACGAGGTAGCGGGCGGGAACGATGCGGGACAGGAGCTGGAGGGCCACCGGCATGCTCTCGATCGGGAACACCATGCCGGAGAGGAGGAGCGAGGGCAGCAGCGAGGACAGCGTGCCCGCCTGCGTCGCGACGAGCTGGTTCTTCGTGACCACCGAGATGAGGAGCCCCTGCCCGAGCATCCCGACGAGGAAGAAGAAGCCGACGAGGAGGACGAGGGCGAAGCTCCCGCGCACCGGCACGCCGAACACGGCCGCGCCGCACGCCACCACGAGGAGCAGCTCCAGCATGCCGAGCACGAGGTACGGGGCCAGCTTCCCGAGCACGATCTCGAGCCGCCCCACCGGCGAGGCGAAGAGCTGCTCCATCGAGCCGCGCTCCCACTCGCCGGCGACGGTGAGCGCGGTGAGGAGCACCGCGCTGATGGCCAGGATGTACGCGGCCAGCCCCGGGACCATGAAGAGCGCCGAGCGGCCGGCCGGGTTGTAGCGGGTCCAGAGCTTGACCCGAAGCGGAGGATCCATCCGGGCGAGCTCCACGCCGGCGAGCCGCCGGGTCTCGGCCCTCACGATGGCGTCGGCCTTCGAGAGCACCTGGTTCGCGACCACCACGTCGGAGCCGTCGGCGAGGAGCTGGAGCGCGATCCGCTCCCGGCGCGCGAGCCTCTCGCCGTAGCCGGCCGGCACCACCAGCACCGCCGCCGCCCGGCCGCGGCGGAAGAGCCGGTCGGCGTCCGCCGGATCGGCCTCGCCCGCGGAGACGATCTCGCCCGAGGCGGTGAACCGCCGGACGAGCTCGCGGGAGGCCGGGCTCCGGTCCGCGTCGGCGACGGCCACCGGGAGCCGGTCGACGTCGAAGGAGACGCCAAATCCAAAGAGGAAGAGCATCACCAGCGGCATCACCAGGGCGAGATAGAGCGTCCGCGGGTCACGGAGGACGTGGGTCGTCTCCTTCGAGGCCATGGCCCCGACGCGGACGAGCATTGCTCGGGCTTCGCCCTCGCGGCGCAGGCGATCGTTCACGGTCCGCCCTCCTCCGCCAGGCGGGCAGGACCGGTCCCGACCACCGCGAGGAACACGTCCTCCAGGCTCGGCTCGGAGGCGTCGACGACCACGTCCGCGGCGCCCGCCGCGCGGAGGAGCCGCGCCGCCTCCTCCGCACCGAGGCTGCCGGGCGCGACGCGCAGGTGGAGCCCGGCGCCGAACGGGACGACGTTCTTCACCCCCGGCCGGCCGGCGAGGACGGCGGCGGCCTCGCGCAGCCCGCGGCCGCGGGCGACGAGGACGTCCTCGGGCACCCAGGCGCGCTTCAGGCCCGCGGGCGTGTCGAGGGCGACGAGCTTGCCGTCCACCATGAGCCCGATCCGGCCGCAGTACTCGGCCTCGTCGAGGTAATGCGTGGTCACGAAGACGGTGGTGCCGCCGCGGGCGAGGTCGCGGATGAGGCGCCAGAAGGTCCGCCGCGCCAGGGGGTCCACGCCCGCGGTCGGCTCGTCCAGGAACAGCACCTCCGGCCGGTGAAGGATGGCGCAGGCGAGCGCGAGTCGCTGGCGGAGGCCGCCGGGGAGATCGCCGGTGGCGGCGGCACCGACCTCGCGCAGATCGGCGAGCGCCAGCACCTCGTCCGACCGCCGCGCGAGCTCCGCGCCGGCGAGGCCGTACGCGCCGCCGAAGAAGGCGAGGTTCGCGCGGACGGGCAGGTCGAGGTAGAGCGAGAACTTCTGGGACATGTAGCCGATCGAGGCCTTCACCGCGGCGGGGTCGCGGGCCACGTCGTGCCCCGCGACGAGGCCGGTGCCGCTCGTCGGCGCGAGGAGGCCGTTGAGCATCCGGATGGTGGTGGACTTGCCGGCGCCGTTCGCGCCCAGGTAGCCGAAGATCTCGCCCCGCGGGACCTCGAAGCTGACGCCGTCGACGGCGGTGAAGGACCCGAAGCGGCGGGTGAGGCCGCGGGCCTCGATCGCGGGCGCGGTCACGCAGCCTCCCTGAGCCGCGACACGAACAGGTCCTCGAAGTCCGGGCTCGCCGGCGACAGCTCCGCGCCGAGCGGCGCGAGCGCGCGCGCCAGCTCCGGCCCGGCGCCGGGCG
>JAEZXM010000082.1 GCA_023419875.1 Pseudomonadota bacterium
GGCCTGCTTCACGAGCCCGTGTGCGAGCGGCAGACCGAGCCCCTCGGCGATGCCGTAGGCGACGCCGCGCCCCGAGTCCGGGTTGGGGATGACGACGTCCGCGTCCGGCCGCCCGTAGCGGCGGGCCAGGGCATGGCCCAGGCGCTTGCGGAGCTGGAAGATGTCCTCCCCCCGGTACGACGAGGCGACGTTGCCGAAGTAGACCGCCTGGAAGACGTCCTTGAGCGGGGTCTCCTCCCGGAGCCGCCGCGTCTCGACGCCGGCGGAACCGGCGATGGTCATCTCCGCGCCCAGGTACTCGCGGTCGGCGAAGCCCCCCAGGCGGCGGTGCGAGCAGCTCTCGGAGCTGGCGAGGAAGTTCGTGCCGACGGTGCCGAAGCAGAAGGGCTCGAAGGCGCGGTCGTCGGTCAGCGTGACGAGGCGGGTCTCCCGACCGTCGAAGACGAGGGCGGCGACGGAGTAGCTGCCGCGCCCGTGCAGGATGTCCACGAGCGCCCGCCCGGCCTCGAAGCCGAGGCCGTGCCGCTCGAGGCAGCGGTGCAGGAGCGCCCCGAGGAGCTCCGTCCGGTTGGCGGTCTCGAACGCGTAGTCGGCCTCGAGCTCCGCCTGGAGATCGTCGTCGGCGACGATGCGGCCGTTGAAGGTCAGCGCCACCTGGTGCCTGGCGCTGCGCTTCGGCTTCACCAGGAGCGGCTCGGCGTTGCGCTTCTCGGCGATCTTGTTCTTCGTGTAGCCGACGTTTCCGATCGCCGCCTGCGGGCTCAGGTCCTGGAAGAGGTGGACCATGTCGAGGTCCACCACGTCCGCGATCCCGCCGACGCCGTGGACGACGTGGATCCCCCGGTCGGTGCCGATCGCGATGCCGGCGCCCGTCTTGCCCCGGTGCTGCAGGGCGCCGGTGGCGAGGAAGATCTTCTGGACCAGCTCTCCGTCGCCCGGGCCGTAGATACCCGCGATCCCGTCCATGCGGCGCAGATTTTCACAGCCCGGGCGTTCCGGGAAGTAGCGAGTGCCGGCCGCGTGCCGCGCCGGTCCGTTCGCCGATGGCGGCCAGAACCGCAAGCCGGCCAGGCGGGTGACCGCCGGCGCGCTCCGCCCGGAGCGAAGGAGCGGCTCAGCCTGTGACGAGCGCGCGGAGCGTGAGCTCCTCGGGGGCTCCCCCCCGCCTGCGGGCGGAGAACCGCGTGAAGTCGGCGCCGAACGAGGACGGATCCTGCATGAACGCGCTGTAGCGCTCGGCGTGGGCGGCGGTCACCACCTCGAGCCGGCTCGTCCAGGTCCTCGGATGGAGATCCCGCTTCGCGTGATGGTCGTCGAGGAGGAGCAGGGCGCGGGCACCGTCGACGATGTGGCCGCCGATCGAGGCGAACATCGTCCCTTCGGAGATCGCCGCCAGCGCCCGCTCGAGCAGATCGAACCCTCCGACGAGCAGGTCCACGCCGGGTTTGCGTCCCATGGAGCTGGCGTAGCTCACGGCGCCGAGGGCGATCGCGTCGTTGAAGCACCAGAGAAGGCTCGTGTCCGGAGAGGTCTTCAGGAGAAGCGCGGCGGCGTCGGCGCCTCCCTCGTCACGGCCGGCGTAGCGGAATCCGGACTGGACGACGTCCTCCGCTCCTTCCTTGAAGGTCTTCCAGCCCCGGAACCGCCGGCTGTTCACCTGCGTCTGCATCCCGCACAGGATGCCCATCCGGATCTTGCCGTCGGCCCCCGCCATCCCGCGGCGGCGCGCCTCGCTCACCAGCACCTCCGACAGCAGACGACCGGCCTCCACGTCGTCCGGCACGATCTCGCCCAGATAGGCGGAGCAGCCCTGCGGCCCGAGCGCCAGCCGATCGCTCACGCCGAACCCCTCGCTGACGAAGAGGGTGCCCAGGCTCGCCTTCGAGAAGAGGGGCAGGAGCTCCGAGGCCACGCCCATGTGGTTCGACATCACCACGTAGTCGGGGCGGGTCGCGCGGTCTCGGTCCACGAGCTCTTTGCCGCGCTCCAACATCACCTTGGGGTCGGCGGTGGCCTCGATGACATCGAGATCGATCTCGAGCTGCTGCGCGGCGGCGGACGCGACGTCCACGACGAGGTTGTAGAAACCGCTCGCTTTCCGGCTGAGCGGGGTGAGAAGGGCAACGCGCATCGGAGTCCGTCCGGGTCGGGTCGAGAGACCTGCGCCCCGAGACTACACCACCCGGGGACCGGATCTCACCGCGGCATCTGCGAGAGCCCGCCGCCGTTCACGACGTCGGTGTACCCGCGCGCGCGGAGGAACCGCTCCGCGGCGGCGCTGCGGGCTCCCGAGGCGCAGTAGAGGACGACGGGGCGGTCCTTCGGGACCTCGGAGAGGCGCGCCTCCAGCTCCTGCACCGGGATGTTGACCGCCCCGGGATAGGCGCCGGACTGGAACTCGCCGGCCGACCGGACGTCCACGATCCTCGCCCCCGCCTGGATCTTCTCCTGCACCACCGAAGAGCTCACGCGCGTGCCTCCCACGAAGCGCCGCAGCAGCACCAGCGCCACGGCGACCATGACGACGATCCAGAAGACCTTCACCGCTCCTCCCACTCGAAGCCGCCCTCGGCGCGCATGCTCACCGTGCCGCCGGTGACGTTCACCACGTCCTCGAACCCGAGCGCCCGGAGCGTACGCAGGGCGAGGTGTGCGCGGAACCCGGACCGGCAGTGGACCGCGATCCGGCGGCCACCGGGGATCTCCTGCGCGCGGGCGCGGAGCTCGTCCACCGGCACGTGCAGCGCCCCGCGGAGGTGCCCGCGCTTCCACTCCCCCGCGCTGCGAACGTCGAGCACGAGCGGCGGCCGCGCCGAGGCGAGCTCGTCCCGGAGCGCGGCGGCGGTGATCGTCGGGCTGAAGCCGGTCCGGTCGTTCTCGCCCACGAACGCGGCCAGGTTGAGCGGGTCGTTCGCCGACGAGTACGGCGGCGCGTAGGCCAGGTCGAGCTCGGCGAGATCGGCGAGCGTCATCCGGCCGTGGAGCGCGGTCGCCGCGACGTCGATCCGCTTGTCCACCCCGGCCCGGCCGAAGGCTTGCGCCCCGAGGAGCCGGCCCGTCTTCCGCTCGTAGACGAGCTTCAGCGAGAGCTCCTCCGCGCCGGGGTAATAGCCGGCGTGGTGATCCTTGTGGACGACCGCGGCGCCCGCGTCGAGCCCCGCCTCGCGCGCGGCGCGCTCGGTGAGCCCGGTCATCCCCGCCGTCGCCTCGAACACCTTGACCACGCTCGTGCCGAGCGCGCCGCCGTAGCGCATCGGGAGGCCAAGCGCGTTCGAGGCGGCGACGCGGCCCTGCCGGTTGGCCGGCCCGGCAAGGGGGATCCGGACGCGGCGGCCCGAGACCTTCTGCTGGACCTCGACCATGTCGCCTGCGGCCCAGACGTGCGGGTCGGAGGTGCGAAGGTGGTCGTCCACGAGGAGCGCGCCCGAGGGGCCGATCTCGAGGCCCGCTGCCCGGGCCAGGGCGAGCTCCGGCCGCACGCCCACCGAGAGGAGCACGAGCTCGGCGGGGACCATCCGCCCGTCCGCGAGCTCCACCTGCTTCCCGGACGCGTGCACGGCCTTCAGGCCCACGCCGGTGATCACCTTCACCCCGTTGGCCTCGAGCTCCTCCGCGATCCGCACGCCGAGCTCGCGGTCCATCACCGGCATCACGGTGGGGAGGAGCTCGATCACCGTGGTCTCGAGCCCGCGCCTGCGGAACGCCTCCGCCATCTCCAGGCCGATGAACCCGCCGCCCACCACCGCCGCGGTCCGCGGCTCTTGCTCCTCGAGGAACGCATCCACGCGATCCATGTCCGGCACGGTCCAGAGCTGGAAGACGTGCGGCGCGTCGGCGCCCGGCACGGGCGGCACCACCGGGTTGCCGCCCTGGGACAGCAGAAGCGCGTCGTAGTCGAGCCACCGCTCGCCGTCCGGGCCGCGGGCGCGCACGCGCCTTCCGCCGAGGTCGAGCTCGAGCGCCTCGGTGTTCACGAGGGCGGTGACGCGGTAGCGCCGGGCGAACCCCTCGGGCGTCTGGAGGAGGAGCTTCCGCCGGTCCGCGATGTCCCGCGAGACGAAGTAGGGGAGCCCGCAGTTCGCGTAGGAGACGTAGGGCCCGCGCTCGAGGACGGTGATCTCGGCCTCCTCGCTGATGCGCCGGGCGCGGGCCGCCGCCGTCGCGCCCGCGGCCACCCCGCCGACGATGAGGAGCCTCGTCTTCATCCCTTCATCCCCTTGCCTCGGCGCCCCGGCCAGCCGACGATCAGCCCCACGACCGAGCCGTAGAGCGACGCCGTCCACACGTTGGACGTGAGCGGGCATCCGCCGGTCTTGCAGCCGATGAAGTAGGCGTAGGCGCCGGCCAGCCCTGCGCCGAGCGCCGCCGCGACGGCGGCGAAGATCCAGCGCCGACCGCGCGAGCGTGACGCAGTGGCGGAGGTCGGCCCGGTCGGGCCTGCGGTGTCGACGTCGTTCATGGCGTGAGCCTCATCGAGTTCGAGCCTCGCCGATCGCCCGAGATTCGGAAGGCCCCGCTCAGGGCTCGTTCACGGCCTCGGCCCCTGCGCCTTCCGCGCGATCGCGAGGAACGCCGGGAAGGACTTCGTCCCGCCGCCCGCGACCGGCTTCTCGACCTCGAACGCCTCCTCGAACCGGATCTCGTCGAAACCGGCCCGGGCGAGCTTTGCACCCAGCTCCCCGCGGTCGAAGCCCTCGTGGCCGCCGAACCCCGCGCCGTGGAATGAGCCGTCCTCGACGTCGAGATCGGAGACGCACAGATATCCGCCGGGCTCCAGCGCCCGGTGGAGCTTCTCGAGCAGCGCGTCGGTGTCCGCGACGTGGTGCAGGACCAGGAGCGCGCAGACCACGTCGTAGCGCGTGGGGGGCAACGGCTCCCGCTCGAGATCGAGCCTCACGACGTCCACGTTGCAGGGCGCCTGGGCGCGCACCTTCTCGCCGGCGACGGCGACCATCTCCGCCGAGCCGTCCACGAGAGTCACGTGCCGCACCCGGTCGCGCAGCGCGAACCCGAGGAGGCCCGTGCCCGCGCCGACCTCCAGCACCCGCGCCGCCGCGAGCATCGGCACGCGGGCGGCGATGAGATCGGCCACCCGGCGGGCCCGGTCGGCCTTCTCCGGCTCGTCCCAGCTCCTCGCCTTCGCGTCGAAGGGGTCGTGCATGTCGAACGTGTGAGCCCGCCGGGCCGTCGAGGATTCGCCGGGTTTGGCGGCGCGAGGACCCTCGTGTAAGAAGAGCGCCATGGAGTTGCACGAGGACGAGCTGCTCACGGCCGCCCGGGCGGGCGATCGCGCCGCCATCGGGAAGCTCCTGGAGCGGCACCAGGCACGGGTGTACCGGTTCGGGATGCGGATGTGTCGCGCGGAGGAGGACGCGAAGGACGTCCTCCAGGAGACGCTCCTCGCCGCCGCGCGCACGCTGCCCGACTTCCGCGGTGCGTCTTCGATCTCGACCTGGCTCTACACGATCGCCCGGAGCTTCTGCATCAAGCAGCGCCGCCGCTCGAAGTTCGCGCCCGAGGCCGTGGAGTCGCTCGACTCCGGGACACCGGCGCGCGCGGCCGCCGAGCTCCCCGATCCGGCGCGCGGCCCCGAGGAGGCTCTCGAGAGCCGACGCGTCGAGGCGGCGCTCGAGGAGGCGATCGGCGCGCTCGACCCCAAGTACCGCGAGGTGCTCGTGCTCCGCGACGTGGAGGGGCTCTCCGCCGCGGAGGTGGGCGAGGTGCTGGGCCTGTCGGTCGAGGCGGTGAAGAGCCGGCTCCACCGCGCCCGCGTCGCCGTCCGCGAGCGGGTGGCGCCGGTGCTGCTCCCGGAGGGCGTCTCGCAGGCGATGCCGTCGCCCGGCTGCCGCGACGTGGTCGAGATCTTCTCGCGCCGCCTGGAGGGCGAGATCGACCCGACCGTCTGCGCCGAGCTCGAGTCCCACCTCCAGACGTGCGCCGCCTGCCGCGGCCGCTGCGACAGCCTCCGCGCCACGCTCACGCTCTGCCGCCGCGTCTCCGAGGCGCCCGTGCCGCCGCAGGTCGAGACCTCCGTGCGCGAGGCGTTGAAGAGGTTCCTCGCGCGGGAGGGGTGAGAACTCCGGCCTAGCGGCAATGCCGATCGGTTAGCAGCCAACCGATGGGACTGAATGGGGTTTTCGGACCCGTCTTGCGGGCCCGATTCAGGGGATCATGATGCGGGGATCGCCGGGAGGTGATCCTTGGCTCGTCGATTTGCG